>NZ_JARESS010000269.1:0-368 GCF_046027915.1 Paraburkholderia sp. RL17-347-BIC-D | reverse complement strand
ACCACGACTGCGTGAGAAAGAACAGGATGCCGAAGCCGAGCATCGCGAGCGCGAGCATCAGGTTGATCAGATGCTGGCCGCCGTACACGACCGGCGCGCCCTGAAAGAGACGGAACTTGTACTTACCCGACAGCTTGCCGAACGCGATCACCGAACCCGAGAACGTGATCGCGCCGACGAACGTGCCGATGAACAGTTCGACCCGATTACCGTAAGGCAGGAAGCCCGGCGTCGTGTTCTCCGGATCGACGAGCCCGAACGCCGACGGCTCCGACACCACCGCATACGCGATACACACGGCAGCGAGACCGATCAGCGAGTGCATTGCCGCGACCAGTTCCGGCATCTTGGTCATCTCGACGCGCGCC
>NZ_JARESS010000268.1:0-370 GCF_046027915.1 Paraburkholderia sp. RL17-347-BIC-D | reverse complement strand
AAAACCGCGATTGGAGATGCGATGCAATTGGACAAGCAACAAAAGAGGCTCAGGCAAAGTGGCGTAACTATGCGTCCTGGCCCGCCAAGCTTGCTGGCAAAGGTACTGGCCGTGGTGATAGGCGCTGCCCTGCTCGTCGTGGGGTTCGCCGTTTCGCTTGTAATGTTGGCAGTGGTTCTTGGAGCAGGAATTGTGATCGGCGGTTTTGTCTGGTGGAAGACGCGCGATCTGCGCAAACAGATTCGTGAGCAGGCAATACGCGCACAGCAGACGCACGAGCAGCAGGTGCGCGAGCGCGCGGGCCAGCGCATGGATATCGGCGACGTGATCGAGGACGTAGAGTTCCACGACGAGAATCGACAGAAATAAG
>NZ_JARESS010000267.1:0-376 GCF_046027915.1 Paraburkholderia sp. RL17-347-BIC-D | reverse complement strand
ACCGGATGAGGCCGGGTTCTGACCGGTGATCAGCCGTCCGTCGACAATAGTGAACACGCCCCAGTTTTCCACCTTTTCAAAGTGGCCGCCCAGGCGCTTGAGTTCATCTTCGACGAGAAAGGGCATCACCTTGGTCAGGCCGACGGCTTCTTCCTCATCATTGGTAAAGCAGGTGACGCGCTTTCCCTTGACGAGAGGCTGTCCCTCGTAGGTCGCCTTGAGCAGGACACAAGGGTCATGACAGACGGCGGCGACCGGCTTGCCGGCGTTGTAGAAATCCTCGATCAAGGCGATCGAGTTTTTGTCATTGGTCAGATCCCACATCGGGCCATGGCCACCGGCGTAGAAAATCGTATCGTAGTCGGCGGCCTTGACG
>NZ_JARESS010000266.1:0-384 GCF_046027915.1 Paraburkholderia sp. RL17-347-BIC-D | reverse complement strand
TCTCCAAGGCTCATCTCATTCAGATAGTTTAATCACGAGTGATTTGAACAGCACCTACTTTATTCAACAATCAAAAAATGGGAGATTGTCCTCCTGAACGCTACGGCGTCTTGCGCCGCAAACCAGGACCAGCTTGGGAGAGCAACCATGGAAGCTTTGAAGACACAAGGAATTGACCTGCCCCGCCTCGGATTTGGCACATTCCGTATGCCGGGCGGAGGTTGCCAGCCAGTAGTTGAAAGTGCGCTGGAGCTCGGGTATCGACACATCGACACCGCCGAGATGTACCAGAACGAAGAAGCCGTAGGCGCCGCAATTGCGGCCTCGGGTCTCGCGCGAAAGCAACTGCATCTGACCACCAAGGTATGGCACGAGAACCTCGCG
>NZ_JARESS010000265.1:0-386 GCF_046027915.1 Paraburkholderia sp. RL17-347-BIC-D | reverse complement strand
GATATCGGCGACTGGACCGGCCGCGGCGGCGCGCCGATCCGCGGCATTCTCACGGACGCGCGGCTGCGTAACGGCGACACGGCGAGCGTGCTGGTGGCGCGCAACATGAGCGACCGCTGGCTCCTGCTGGACCGTTATCGCGACAAGCTCAACATGGCCGGCGTGGCCGGCGTGGCGCTGGCCATGCTGCTCGGCTACCTGCTGATTCGTGCGGCGCTGCGGCCGTTGCGCGATATCGCGGCGAGCGCGAGCCTCGTCACGGTGAATCGCCTCGATACGCGGATCGCGGTGGCGCGCGTGCCGAGAGAACTCGAGACGCTGGTGGCCTCGCTGAACGCGATGCTCGAGCGCGTCGAGCATGGTTTCCAGCGTCTGTCGCGTTTCAC
>NZ_JARESS010000264.1:0-388 GCF_046027915.1 Paraburkholderia sp. RL17-347-BIC-D | reverse complement strand
CTTTCTGAATCACGCGGATTTCGACGCCGGGCTCGCGGACCTGACGGCCATGCCGCCCGGGCCTACAGGCCTGCCGCAGTGGCCCGACTTCCTTGTACGACTGACGCGCGCGCCCGTCGTCTCCATCGCCCTGATCCGCGGCCGAGCGACGGGCAATGGCAGCGAGATCACGCTCGCTTGCGACATGAGTTTCGCCAGTCGCGAAAAGACTATCCTTTCGCAATGGGAGGTGGGTGTGGGGATGGTCGCCGGCGGCGGCCCTATGGCCCGACTGCCCCAACTCATTGGCCGTAACCGCGCACTGGAGGTGCTTCTGGGTTCGGAAGACCTCCGTGCCGACCAGGCCGAAGCCTATGGCTATGTGAACCGGGCACTGCCCGATGCCGAC
>NZ_JARESS010000263.1:0-388 GCF_046027915.1 Paraburkholderia sp. RL17-347-BIC-D | reverse complement strand
TTTTCTGAATCACGCGGATTTCGCCGCCGGGCTCGCGGACCTGACGGCCATGCCGCCCGGGCCTACAGGCCTGCCGCAGTGGCCCGACTTCCTTGTACGCCTGACGCGCGCGCCCGTCGTCTCCATCGCCCTCATCCGCGGCCGGGCGACGGGCAACGGCAGCGAGATCACGCTCGCCTGCGACATGAGTTTCGCCAGTCGCGAAAAGACTATCCTTTCGCAATGGGAGGTGGGTGTGGGGATGGTCGCTGGCGGCGGCCCTATGGCCCGACTGCCCCAGCTTATCGGCCGTAACCGCGCGCTTGAAGTGCTGCTGGGCTCGGAGGACATCAGTGGTGCTCAGGCCGAGGCGTATGGCTACGTGAACCGTTCACTGCCTGATGCCGAT
>NZ_JARESS010000262.1:0-392 GCF_046027915.1 Paraburkholderia sp. RL17-347-BIC-D | reverse complement strand
GGGCTGCAGGGCATCCTGTTCGCCCCGTGGTTGCACGCAAGCATGATGCACCTGGTAGCCAACACTGGTGGACTGCTCATCTTGGGCTGGCTGTGCACCTGGCCGCGCATCGCGAACCTCTGGCAGGCGACAATCGGTGCGATGCTTGGTGCTGGATTGTGCGCCTGGCTGCTCGGCGCGCCCTACACGGTGCATATCGGCGCGAGCGGCCTCGTGTTCGGTTACGCGGGCTACCTGGTCGCGCGGGGCTATTACACGCGGCACGTTCTGGCGATGCTAGTGGCACTTTTCGTAGCGGCGAGCTACGGGCTGACCATGCTCTTTGGCGTGATGCCAATATACCCAGGCGTGTCGTGGCAAAGCCATCTGGGTGGCGCGCTGGGAGGCATCCT
>NZ_JARESS010000261.1:0-401 GCF_046027915.1 Paraburkholderia sp. RL17-347-BIC-D | reverse complement strand
CCATTCGCACGCTTTTGCCGGTCAGCGAGAGTTCACCCGAAGCAGACGGCCATTCTTCTCCGTCGCGGCCTCCGGTGACGGGCGCGGCGAAAGCACACGTTGGATCCCGGCGGCTCGGTCGGTGGCACCGTGCTCGAAATATGGATCGATTGTTCCCGATTGGCTAACTTGATGGCGTTGATCGCGATCATGCTCGGAACGTCGCAATCAGCACCTCGGCAAATCAGGCTCGGGGCGTAAGTCTCACAGGCATTTGATTCGGCACCATCGTGAAGGCAGAAACCTCTTCAATCTCGGCCGGGTCGATTGCCAGTTCGATCTTGAAATGCCTCATCAACATCGATATAACCAGCCTCATCTCGACCGCTGCAAGGTAACGACCCGGACACACTCTCGGCCCG
>NZ_JARESS010000260.1:0-404 GCF_046027915.1 Paraburkholderia sp. RL17-347-BIC-D | reverse complement strand
ACCATCCGGTCGCGGATTTCAGTGAGGTTCGTGGTTGGGCCGAACTCTCCGAGCAACGCAAGCGAGAACGTAAACATCACCTGGAGGCCGGCATAGCTGATCCTCTCCGAACCCGCCGTTATCCACGCCCCTAAGGCAACGACAGGCAACACGATCAACAGCAGGGCAACGATGTCGTCGAAATGCGGAACGATGAACACAACCGTGAACAACGCCAGCGCGCTGCCGACGGCGGCCCCGGAGAGCCGCAGCAACGCACGCTGCGTCGATGCGCCGAGGCTCGGCAGCGCGACGATCAGGCAGGTCAGCATGACCGTGTGGACGCCCTGCCAGTCCACGGCGTTGTAGAACACATAGCAGACGAGAACAGCGAGCAGCGTCTTCAGCGAAAAGCGCGTGTACGC
>NZ_JARESS010000026.1:0-128686 GCF_046027915.1 Paraburkholderia sp. RL17-347-BIC-D | reverse complement strand
TGCGGCCACACAGAGACGGATGGCGACCGGCCCAGATCGACCAATTGCTGCCGGTGCAAACGTCGCAGCTTTGCGGGCAGGTAGGGTCGGGGAGCAACAGCTTTAGGCCGGCCTTCTGAGCCGCGGGAAGAAACGTCGTCAGGGCTGTGGATGCGAAGTTGAATTGCTGCCCGGTTAAGACACTGGTGTCGAGAAATACAACGGTCGGAATTGACATCGCTATGGCAGGTCCCAAGGTCTACGGCTGTGGTAGTCATCAAATGTTTGTTTCTGCTTGTCATCACGCACGGGCGAATTTTGGGCGATTCTTACTTCGATGTCGAATGAGCAACAATGACGACCGCTCACACACCTATGCTGCATCACATGCATTATGACGCCAGCATCAGGCCCTCGGTCCCCGAGGCACTCACGGCAGAATCGCGCAGGCTCGCTGGTTTCAGTGGGCCGCGTCTCTTTTTGAAGGCGGCGGAGAAAAAGCAGGCATTCATATCGACCTACACGCGCGGCGGCGGCTTTGTTCGCGGTACGCGATGTTCCACGTCGCCGACGACCATAAGGGCGCCCGCAAGTGAATGTCCGCTGATTAAGCGGAACCCGCCCCTCGAACGACTGCATGAATGAGATGAGGAGCGACAGCTTCTGGCCGACTGTACGCGTTCACTCGCTCCGCCGTAGGCCGGTCGTTTTATTGGCGACGATGGAAGTCGCATCGTCGGCCGTTGCCACCGTTCGCACCTCGCCAACGGCGGTCCCTCTCCAGTGCCCGGTTCGGGACGCCGCGAACAGGCGCTTCGGCCAATTTGAGACATTCGCTAGTACCGTGTTACGCGGGCTGCCCCCCGTTCGGCACAGCGAGCGACATGGGCGGCCGGACAGGTCGCACCCTACAATCATCTCCATGTCCGCTGGATGCACCTGACCAGGCTCGAAAGCGCGCTCGCATACGCTGCCACAAGACCGCCATACATGCACAGATCGGACAATCACCCGGTGCACTCAGTCCGCATTCCCTGCTCGTTAAGGGGCGCTCATGATCAACCAATCTTCCAGCCCTGCATCCGGGCAACTAGACAGTGTCTCAGCCTGGAGCCTCATCAGACCGTACTGGGTCTCCGAGAAACGCGGAACCGCGTGGGGCCTGCTGATCACGATCATCGCCATGGACCTGCTTCTGGTCGGCATCAACGCCCGGTTGAACACGTGGAACCGCGATTTCTACAACGCTCTGGAGGGCAGGAACGTGCGCGAATTCCCGCAGCTGATGCTGCTTTTCAGCGCGCTCGCATTCGCGTTCGTCGCGATTTCCGTCTATAACCGGTATCTGCGCCAGATGCTTGGGTTCCAATGGCGCCAGTGGCTGACCACGCGCTATCTGCAGGAATGGCTGGGCGACGGCACCTTCTACGGCATCGAGCGCGACCGCCTCACCGACAACCCTGACCAGCGGATCGCCGTCGACCTCGATTTATTCGCCACCACCACACTTTCGCTCACACTCGACCTGCTTTCGACGCTCGAAACACTTGTCTGGTTCTCGATCGTCCTATGGAGCACGGCGGGAGCGCTGGCAGTCATGATTGTCGGCACGCCCGTTCAGATTCCTGGTTACATGCTCTGGGCAGCCATCGTCTATGCGATTGCCGGCTCACTCCTGACAAACAAGGTGGGCCACCCGCTTGTGTCGATCAACTACCAGTTGCAGCGCGTCGAAGCGGATTTCCGGTTCGGGCTGATCCGTCTGCGCGAAAACGCCGAGCAGGTTGCGTTCTACGACGGTATGCGGGCCGAGGAATCGACCGCCCAGGATCTGTTCGGCCGGATTCGTGAAAACTGGTGGCGCGTGATGAAGTACACGCGGCGCTACAGCTTCGTGCTCAATTTCTACGGTCAGATTGCCGAAATCTTTCCGATCGTCGTGGCATCGCCCCGTTATTTCGCAGGTTTGTTCAGTTTCGGCACACTGATGCAAATCGCCGACGCATTCGGTTCGGTTAGCGAATCGCTTTCGTGGTTCATCAACAATTACGACACGCTCGTCCAATGGCGCGCAACGGTCAACCGTCTGCGCGAGTTCAGGCGCGTCATGCATCTACCTCATCTGAAAGAATCCGTGTCGCCCGCAACCGAGCATCGCGGCATCAACCTGCACTACGTCGACAAGAGCCAGTTCGCCACGCACAATCTCACGCTTGCGCTGCCCAACGGCGAGACGCTTGCGAACGTGCGCGACATCACCGTCAAGCTCGGTTCGCGCTGGCTCGTGCGCGGGCCGTCCGGCTCGGGCAAGAGCACACTGTTGCGCGCACTGGCTGGCCTCTGGCCGTTCGGAAACGGCTCGATCGACGCACCTGTGAACGCGCACATGATGTTCATCCCGCAGCAGAGCTACCTGCCGGTTGGCACCTTGAAGACTGTGCTCACCTACCCCGCAGCGACCGCCAACTTCAGCGACGAGGAATGTTGCGAGGCACTGTGTCTGTGCCGGCTTAAAGGCTACGTTGACCGATTGCACGAATCCGACCATTGGTGGCGGATTCTTTCTCCCGGCGAGCAGCAGCGGCTAGCGGCCGCACGCGTGCTGATGCACAAGCCTGACTACGTGTTCCTCGACGAAGCAACGAGTGCGCTCGACACTGAGAACGAAGCGTATCTGTATCACCTGTTGACCGAACGACTGCCAAATGGGGCGATTGTCAGCGTCACGCACCGCAAGTCGCTCGCGAAGTTCCACCAGGAGACCCTTGATATCGCGCGTGCGCGCGAGCACACGACCGGCTAACCAAGCCGTACATACACCGTACCAGACGCCCCTTTTTTCCGTAAAGAGTGGCCGCTATTGTCGATGAAGCTGATGATCTGGTGGGCGCAGCTCCTGAGAGTTGAAGGGCTGGCCTGGAGCAGCGCAGAGTTGCAGTCTGCCCGGTGGCGCGACTATGGGCCGCCGGAGTTGCTCTATCAAAAGCTTCTACCCGACGCGGCGCGATCGCTGGCAGCAGCGCTTCGGCTTTCGCTGGATCAGGGCCAATTGTCAGTCAGGGCAGGTAACCGTCAGGTCGTACTGGACAAGCGCGGTTGGCGGGTCTGCAATCGGGAGGGCGTGTCTCTAACGAAACCATTCCGGGTCCGGGCCCAGGCCGAGGAGTTTGCTGAACTCATCGGGAAGTTCGTTTTGATTGACGTGCCGGTTCTCTGGATAAAGGAGCTAGCGCCGATTCGTTCAATTCCTCTTTACGGGATAGCGAGCACTGACTTATGGCTGTATCCAGAAGCCGGCGCGCCAGCCGGCGACAATGATGCTCACGGGCAGCCACGCAATGCGGCAACGGCTTGAGCTGCCCTGCTGCTGCAAGCAGTCGTGGCCGTCTATGCCGGTTTCGCCAGCTCGGCTAGTAACGCGTCAATAGCCGGCGGGCCACCCGGCACCAAGGCTGAACGGCCAACAAAAAACGGCGCCTCACGTCGACAGCGTTCTGCAAATCTCACAAAATTTCTGTCGGCTGAAAGCATCAAATCCACGTCAACCAGGTACGTGCCAATCTGACCGTCGACGGGCGTGCCATCGGTGATCTTGTGAAATTGTTGCTGAAATTCGAATGCCGATCTGAGCCAGTGCCGCGGCATCCTCATCCGGTCGACCTCATGAAACCAGAAGCGCGTTCGCTCGCGCGGATGCAGCTTCATCATGATTAGATTGACCTCGCCCTCAAGCCAATCAGCATAAGGGTGCCCTGGCCTGTCCAACGCTCGCTCAAAATGTGAGTGAGCTTGGACGCGCCACAACTCGACCGGATTACCGTTCCACCCTGGCGCGGGGTGGGCAGGACTCGCCAACACGGCGCCGAGCGGTACGCCTCTCCACTGAGCCGGCATTGATAAGGCATATTCCCGGACCTCTCTGGTCTCAACCCGCGCTGCGTCTAGCACCTGCAGACTATCGATGAGTTGGGCTTCCCGCGCGGTGTCGTACCTGGCTCGGTCCCAAAATCCACCGCGAGAACGGGTCCAGTCATATTGCAATCTTCGATACCGGGTCAGGTCTTCGCGCCATCGTAGCCAATCAGAATGGAGACGCCTCACTTCCGCCTTGATTTCCTGCGCCTCTGAAAACGCTTCCGGCATCAGCCGTTTCCAGCACGGCAGCGTCGTCGCAGAGACCAAAGAATCGCGCAAGCTTGAGCGTCCAGTACGCAGTGCTTCATAGACGACGGCGGGAGCAACGACAATCTCGTGGCGAGATTTACGCGCAGCCTGCCGAACCGCACCGAGTGCGTCATGATCAACGACGTATCGCCAGATATTGGTATCGAGAAGTATTCGCATGTCTGTGGCCTTTTTGAGGCCCATTCTGCCCTCAGCCTTGCGATTCCGCCGTGCGCCAGCGAACATGATCGCCACCGCGATGGCCGCATGTCCTGCGTGGATTACACTGGGGATTGGGACTTGCCTGTGGATCTGCTAGATGGCGTGCCTGCGGGCCGGCACGGTGTGCTAGTCGGCAAAATCCTTGACTCCACGCTGCTGGGGAAATTACTTTGCCGAACACACGAGAAACGGAGGGCGCCGTCTCGCGCTCGTCGACGCCCGCGCGCAGCGCTTCGCCTTCGGGCGGCTACCGCCGACTAGCTGAAGGGGATGTGATGGGCGTTCAAAGAAGACCGACCCGCGGCGCATCCCGAACCGAGGTCTGCCTCCCAACGCCAAGAACTCGCTGGTCGGTGCGACGGCACTGCCGAAACGAAATACAATCCTAATTGTCTGCAACAATTGTCCACATGGCGGACGGCGGGAAGCGACGCCTCCGGCGGCGTCCCGCGAGATCGCCAGCGCCTTCGGACGGGTCGGCCGTGAGCAGCCTCTAAAGGGATGAATATTTCGGGTTAGTCCCAGCTCGGCACTCGATGCTCCAGCTCGTCGAAGAAGAACAGCCATTGATGCGCAACGGACTACCAGAAATCTGAGGCGCCTGATAATAATGGATAACAAGAGCCCGACAATAAAAGGGGTGACGCGTGAGAGAGGCTGAATTCAAAACTTGGTTCGAGACACAAAGTTATACGGCAGGCACCATTAGTACGCAAATGAGCAAAGTGAGGAAGCTCGACAAGGCGTTCGGGGACCTGGATTCGCTTTATCAACGAGGCGAGTTTGACAAACTAGAGGCAGACCTCAAATCGGGCTCTAATTTGCCAGAGGGGCTCGGCGCTGACGGTGAGCGACGAGATCTTCCAACAAGCCTGCGCTACTACCGCAAGTTCATCGAGGCGGAAGGTTCACACGGTACCGCCGAAATGGGCTTGACCCCGCAGGACATTCTCGACGCGATTGGCCGCTGCGATGCGGCCGGATCGGCGGAGGCGTACATCTCACGCCAAGAAGGGTTGGGACCACCAAAAAATTTTTGGCTCCTCCACCGCGGCAAACGCTATCCGAGCAAAGCTATTGTCCGCGATGCGCTCAGACAAATCGCCAGCGACTCGCTTCCCCGCACCCGGCAGTGCACGGCAACGCTTGAGGCACTAGGCTTTGTTGTCATCGACTGGCCGGCTTTCCAGGCGCTGCGCTCAACCTTCCTGTCCCGGCTATCCGAGTTCCAGAACTTCCGAGTGCAGGATGGGGATTACTGGACGAGCGAGCGTCGGTACAAGGACCAGGCAATTGAAAAGGTCCGCTTAATCGCGGCGTCCTTCGTCGACAACCGCACTGCTGGCGAACAGATTTTTCGGGCGCTCAGCGTCGAAGGCAAAGGATTACCGCTCAGCTGGCGTACGCACGACGACTTTAAGAATGCGAGCGCCACTCTACGCGACCGCTTCTACGAGGTTGTCGCGACTCTGGCGCGCAGTGAGGAGGAGCCGTTCGTGACGATCACGAACGGAGCTCGTGCGCTAGAGACGCTGAGAACGGACGGTATCGCAAGCCTTCGCCGTGGCGAGGTGCTATCCATCGCGATCAGCGTCGTCGGGACGATCCACCCCGAAGCAGCAAGCTGGTTCCAGATCACCCGCGTTGAGGCAATGGGCAAGCGGCTGTTCGGCCGCAAGCTGTTCAGACACGCGCAATACGACCCGGCCGATCTCGACGAGTTTTTTCACATCATGCGGGAGCTGTTTGCGTTGTTCGCTGCCGAACCTTCGCTCAGTTGGGAGCCCGCTGACCTGTTCGATGTGCAAGGATTTATCTTGGTTGCGCTTGATGATAAGTGGCGCAATGAAGAAAGCGCGCAATCCGCGGGGACATCCGAGACGACAGACGCGGCCGACGATTCGGCCGGGGTCTTGCAAGACGGCCCGTACTGGTTCGTCGGCGCATCGTATGGCGGCCAAGACCACGTTGAGCGCTTCCTTTCTACGGGCGTTTGGGAAATCGACAGCCCTAGCGAGCGCAACCGCGAGCAGATTCGGCGAATGCAACCAGGTGAACGCATAGCGATCAAGTCCACCTACGTCCGAAAGAACGGGCTACCTTTCGACAACCGGGGCCGCACGGTGTCAGTCATGCAAATCAAGGCTGTAGGCACAATCACGGCTAACGCCGGCGATGGCGAGCGCATATCAGTCGATTGGGAGCAGAGCAACTCACCTCGCGAGTGGTACCACTACACCTATCAGCCGACGATCTGGGAGGTCTATCCGACTAACGAGATGGCTCAACGACTGGTCCGCTTCGCCTTCAAAGGCGAGACGCAGGAATACGACTGGTTCCTTTTGAAAATTCCGAATTGGGGCGGCTCGCCCGCCGAAGAAGCGCCACAAGCGGACCCCGTGAAGCGCTCTCCGCTTAACTTGATCCTCTATGGTCCGCCCGGCACAGGCAAGACCTATCGGTCGATGGCTGAGGCCGTGCGCTTGTGCCGCGGGCTCGCGGATAGTGATGGATTACTATCTGAACCCACCCGGCGACAAGAGTTGCGGGAAGCATATGAAGAACTGCGCGCACAAGGTCAGATCGGCTTCGTCACCTTCCACCAGAATTATGCGTATGAGGACTTCATCGAGGGCCTTCGGCCGCATCCGCTCGTAGACGGAGTGGGCTTCACATTGAAAGCCGAATCGGGCATCCTGCGTCGAATGGCAGAGGCTGCCGAGGCTAGCGCCGAAGAGCATGTTCTGGTCATCGACGAGATCAACCGAGCCAACATCTCGAAAGTCTTCGGAGAACTGATCACGCTTCTAGAGCCGGACAAGCGGCTCGGCATGGAGGAAGGCATGCGGCTTACGTTGCCTTACAGCGGCGCTCGTTTCGGCGTACCGGCGAACCTGCATATCGTCGGCACAATGAACACCGCGGATCGCTCGATTGCGCTCCTCGACACCGCGCTAAGGCGCCGATTCGAGTTTCGCGAGCTGATGCCGGATGCATCGTTGCTCGGGACGGTCGAGGGAATCGATCTCAGCGCGTTGCTGACCACCATCAACGAGCGCATCGAATATTTGTTCGATCGAGAGCATCAGGTCGGGCACGCTTATTTTATCCGCTGCAAGACACGCGCCGACGTCGACGAAGTCATGCGGCACAAGGTCATTCCGTTGCTCGCTGAATACTTTTACGAAGACTGGGCGAAGGTGGCAGCGGTACTCGGTGACGGTGAGAATGGCGAGGGTGACCGTGAAGGCCTGTTCATCGACCGGCGCCAGCTGAAAGCGCCGCAGGGGATGGGCGGCGACGAGGACGCCGCTCCGCGCTATCGCTGGAGGGTACGCGATACGTTTGCCTATGAGCGGCTGGGGAGGAAATGATTCGGCGCACGATGCTCGAATGGGAGACCATCGGCTACGGCGACGGGCCTGACGCGATCCCCCTATATGCGGCCGACCGCATCGCCGCGGTCGCTGCAACGTCGCCACTCGCGGGGCGCAATGGCGAAGGCGTGCTTGAGCACGGTCGGAAAGGACTGCGTGCCCGAGGCGTTGTCGGCGTAATCGCAGCGAACGGCTGCGCGTTGGAGATCCTGCCCAAGATCGACTTCCCCGATGCAGAGGGTGAAAAGGCAACAGGCAGGATTCGCAAGCGCCTTGTACACATGCTCGCCGTCGCGCTGGATATCAGGATCGATGCGGGTCGGATGACCGCGCTGGATTGGCAGCGGGACACGCTTCTTGAAATCCTGATTCGGCTGTTCTCGGAGAAGCTCCTCGATGCAGTCCGGCAGGGCATGCCTCGGCGGTATTTGGAGCATGCAGAAGATCTGCCGGTGCTGCGAGGGCGGTTGGACGTGACACGTCAGTTCAGTATCCTAGCCGCCGAACCCGTTCGGCTCGCATGCCGGCACGACGCTCTAAGTGCCGATATCGCACTCAACCGCATCATGAAGGCGGTGGTCTCACGCCTCGTGTGCATCGCAAGGACCGGCGATAACCAGCGTCGCCTTCGGGAACTCGCATTTGCGTATGCCGACATTGCGGAGGTACCCGTTGCAGCGCTGCGATGGGATCAGGTCGTGCTCGACCGGACGAACAGTCGCTGGCGTGAACTACACCAGCTCGCCCGGCTCCTGCTCGGCGATCGCTTCCAGACAACGTCGGATGGACGCAGCGACGGGTTCTCGCTGCTCTTCGAGATGAACACACTATTCGAAGAGTATGTCGCGCGCATGCTCAAACGCGCACTGGTCGACGAAGGTCTTCGGATCGTCAGCCAAGGTGGCCGGCTATTCTGCCTAGAGACCGAGGACCAGCGCGGTTTATTCCAAACGAGGCCAGACATCCTTGTCAAACGAGGTGACACCGTAGTCCAAGTTATCGACACCAAGTGGAAGCGGATTGCCGCACGGATCGATAACCTCAAGCAAGGCGTTTCGCAAACGGACGTCTACCAGATGATCGCCTATGGCCGACTTTACAGTTGTGACAGGCTTACGCTGCTCTACCCTCACCACGCAGCTCTTGGCCCATCGGCCGGTGTTCTCGCTGCTCACAAGGTCACAGCAAGCGATCACCGGCTGGAGACAGCAACAATCGACGTTGCTGCGTCGCATGATCTCATGCGATCCCTTCGGGAGTTGACGGTCGACGCCAATGCGCCCGTCTCGAATTGAACGCAGGATTGTGTGCAGCTGCCGACAGTTGGGCCGATCGCTGCAACTGCGTTTAATGTGAGCTCATTGTAAGCGTTGCTCGAGTACCGTCTAGACCGATGGCGCCAAAGTGGACACAGTAGGCCCCACCAAACGAGTGGTGGAGACTACTTTGTCACCTGAGATAGCGACATCAGCGAGACGGTACTCGAGCAACGCTTACCGGGAGTGTGAGTTCGCTGATGGAGGAAGCTGCCGTCCGGCAGCTCGATGCCGCCACTGTCAGCAATCCGCCGCCACATTGCTGACGTAGAGCCCAGCCCGCCCCAATGTCGGCAATGGCCGATGAAGGAGCGTTTGTCTTTGACGATCGAATGGCCGGTTACGGGGGCGGAGCCGACGACCGACGCGGGCGCTTTTCCTATGCGTGGGACTTCTTTACCTCGTCGCCGAAGAAGCCTCCGCGTTCACTCGTATTTGCTCTTGATAACATATCTCTTGCGTCCCGAAGCCGGAAAAGCAGCTTATGCTCTTTTCTCAATTCATCAACCACGCGGTCGCACTCCACCTTTGCGTTTAGCAACCGTTGGTGCTCGCTTTTCTGCTCATCCGTCCACGGGCGAGCAGTTGGAGTACCGGCTGCCATCGCCTCATAGGCGACGTTGCAAGCAACATACGCATCGTCAATCTGCTTTAGCAAAAGCATGCGGTCGTCGGGTCTATAAAATGCATCGACCAGTTTTACAAGAGCAAGCGCATTCAGGGGTCCATGAATCTTATCCGTCGCAACGGATAGGCTCGTCGTCAGAGCCTCCACTTGTTTTTGATCCGCTATAAATCCCATTAAATGTAATTGGTGTATCCGCTTTTCCGATGGTTCGGCGTCTAGCGCCACTTCGACAGATCAAGATAGGGGGCGAATCGCTCCTAATGGCCCGAGCTTCCGTTTGCGCCCACTCCGTGGTCCCGTTCAAAATCTTCGTTGCGGCTATGCGTTCGTTCTCGGTCGCAGCCTTCCGTACGGCGACATACGCATCGCCGCGCGTCAGCGCCTTTTTGTTCGACCGCCTCAACGAAGCGGGCAATCTCCGGTCCAAACAAAAACCTCGCATTCGCAACGTGTTGCCGAAAAACCATAATGTCCCGCCCGTCGAACCAGTTCGGGTCAAAGAACTTCGAAATGAATGCCCAAGTCTCAAGGAAAACCGCATGCCTTTTTTCGAACAGGTCCAACTTGAACTTGGCCCGTGCAATTCGGTACTGTCGATACGCGATTCCGGCAGCAATCAACCCAATTACGAGGGTCACAAATGCCGCAGGCAATCCCTTCACCAAATCCGGTAACACCTGAGCGATATTCGTGCTTTTCCTAGGGTTTCGTCGCCGGCGCCAGCTCAAGCGCAGACACCAAAAATGCGGCACTGCGAACCGCTCCCTTCGATGTGCGCCATTCGCATACAACCTTGTGACTCATCAAGGTTTTTCCCTTGTCTGCGCGCGTCCCGTGTGCAGACAATCCGGCGGTGCCCTTTACCATCATGATCTGCTTCTTACCCTTCTCGCGAACCATCAAGCCGGGACGAAAAGCGCTTTTGTCTAGCGAATTTTCCATATTTGCTTTTCCGAGCATTAAGCCGGTTCCGTGTTCGCGTAAGAAGCCAGGGGCGATTGTAGACAGCTGGCCGCGAATTCCAAGGCAGCGTCCCGCCACTTGTTGTGTGCAACATAGCGCGGATGACTGGTTCTGTAGCAAAGAGCCCGTCCGACGCGAAATTGCCAGAGACAACGCGGCTCAATTGCCACGCTATCAGTCCGATCGTGGAAACAGTCCCGTAAGAACCGATCGTAAGCCGCTCCGGTAGTGAAGAGAATCACGTCCGGATCGGTCAATACAATGTGCGCACGAAGCAAATCCTGCGACAGAGATTGAATTCGATCGAACGACGCAGCTCCCGTCGGCGAGCCCCCCGCATGACTCACGCAGAAGAGATTCGCCCAACCGATAGCGACAGCGGCATCCGGGAGGCGGGCGTGCATCGACCTCTTCACGTGGCGCAAGAACTGCAGGAACTTATGCCGTTCGGGTGGGCGCTCCAGCCAGCGACCGTGAGACCGCATCGACTCGATAACAGCGTCAATCGTCGGTATCTCCCCCCGCCTGAACCCGCATTCCTTGTTTCGCCAAGCTTTCGTTTCCATCCCCACAACGAGCACACGATGCTTCGCCTCGCTAAAGTTCGCTGGAACGGTCGGAAGGAAGAGGCCCGAAAGGTCGTTCGACCCTTCGAAGAGGCCCGCTAGATCACTGGCAGCAAGTATGTCGAGATAACGATGTGCCAACGCGAGTGCGTGGCCGTCGGCCTCATCGGATGTGAAAGTTTCGCTCATTTTGGTCGTTTTCCTGTCCGCTTCGCTCCCTCAAGGCCGGATGACTCGATGAAGCAGGCTCTCGCGTACGAGCCTTTCTATCGCTTTGACGCCGGCTTGCATCTTCTCTACAGCAGACGGGTTTGCCGAGTGAATCCTGATAACCGGAGGAACGAATCCTCGAAGTGCCACCGCTTCCTCGATCCAGAGAATGACGTCGTAACCCGTTCCGCGTGCATCGTCGCCCAGGTCATGGTCCAAACTGAGTTCGGTGACACCTCCTGCTTCCAGCAACCCGATCGCGTCAGACGGCCAGTACACGCGATGCCAGCCGTCTGGAGTCGGTCGCTCGTCATCAAGGTACACTTTCATCGCGTTCGGTCTTTTCCGTGGTTTCCATTATCGTTTATAACGATGTCTGAAAATCAGTCCGCTTCGGTGAATCGATAACGGGAGGGCTCGTAGAAGCGGCCGGCGACGCTCATCGGCGTGCGGACCATGCGCCCGTTTCGTAACAACGCGGCGCGTTTCTCCATTCCCTCGCGTACCAGTGCCTGCTGTGCAGTATCTAGCTCAAAGTCGAATCGCGGCCATGCCCCGTGAATCTCAAGATAACCTTGGTCGGCGAGCCTGTGCAGCGTTGCGGGCGGGTAGCCAGAATCGCTCCAATAGCCCTCAAACAGATCGGTGTCGTTTGCAAGGTCCGCCTCGTCGCGGTCTATCGACATCAGGCATCGCATTTTGCGCTGCGCCTCGTATTCGGTGATGGCTGCAAGCTGCCCTTCAAGCTTGGCAATTTTCTGCGCGTCCCTTCGCAGACCTTCAGCACGACGCAGGCGGTGCGCTTTCATCTTTTCTATGGCGTCAGACTGCTGCACGAGATCGAAGCTCGGCCAGTTGCCGGCTGCTTCAATGCTGCCTTGATCCGCCAGCCGGTGAAGCTCCTCGCTTGAATATCCAAGGTGGGAAAACGCTTCCTCGAAACTCTCCGGGTTATTCTCGCGATTGGCCTGGTCGCGGGCGTCTGAAAGTTGAAGGCGAAAATTGCGTTCGTTCTCGTAGGTACGGACCGCCAGCATTTCGGCCCGATGCTTCTTGGAATCCTGGTCCGCTCGGAACAGTACCCAGCAGACAACACCGACAGCCACCACCACGCCTATACGCATCGTGTCTCCCGTTTTTCCATCGTACGTCAGCTCATATAGCTTTGTATGCAAATTGCATGATGCGCGCGTACCTTGAACAGCATGGCAAGCCGGTTGCGCTGTACAGCGACAAGGCCAGCGTGTTTCATTGCAACAGCCATTCGGTGACGCCAGGCAAGGGCGTCACGCAGTTTGGCCGCGCGCTGTACGAGCTGAATGTGGATACGTTCTGCGCCAATAGCAGCCAGGCCAAGGGGCGCGTCGAACGCGCCAATCTGACGCTGCAGGATCGTCTCGTGAAGGAACTGCGGCTACGCGAAATCAGCACGAAGGAGGCGGCCAATGCTTACGCGCCCCACTTCATCGCTGACTTTAACGGCCGGTTTGGCAAGATGCCGCGGAGCACATTCGATGCGCACCGGCCGCTGCGTGCCGACGACGATCTTGATCTGATCCTGACGTGTCGCGTGCCACGGCGCATGTCGAAGGTACTGACGGTGCAGTACGACCGGGTGATCTATCTGCTGGAGGATACGGTGGCGAACCGCAGCCTGATTCATCGTTATCTGGGGTATTCGTCCTTTTCGTGCAAAATCTGGCGGTAGCGACGCGCAGAGCCGCTTGCAGCAAGGCTCGGCGATTCGGTAGCTTTCGCGCAATCAGCGATTGAGCAAGTTAATGATCCATATGGATTTTCAGGATCAAAGCGCCACATTATGCACGAAAAGGACGAATACCCCGTCTTCTGACGGGCTGGCCTTCGCACGTCGCGCGCATGCCCGCGCCTGACGCCCGGCCTTGGTTTCTACGAGCAAAATCCGCTCGCGCAAGCAATTTTGTGACTATCGTTGTGCGGTGCAGCATTTCGAGGGTGGCATGTTGAATAAGGCTTCAGCGCAACTTCCGCGTCAACCAAATCTGTTACCACTGTCGGGTCCGGCTGCAACTAATTTTGTAACGCAATACGCGTCCGTTGCCGTGCCTCGGCAGCACACCAACCGGTGCAATGGTCGGCCGGACTTCCACCAGCTTAGCCTCGAACCGGTCATTAGTCGCTGGACGAGGTCGTCGACCAGTTTGGAGCCTAGGTGGTCCACCCTCGCTCAATGGCCGGTCTGCGGCGAGCAGGTTGCTGACACTGCCTCAACCCGTGCGTGATCGACTCGTCATTTCACCGCTGGCCTTTGGTGCACGAGAAATCACCATAGCGTCCAGCTCGCTTCCTTACATGTAATATCGGTAGCTTGGATCCGGCTCACGCTCCTCGGACAATCCATACTCGGCCATAATCCCTCCGACGCGTCTCGCGAAACCCAAAGTAACCGGCTGACTGCTGCGCAGATCTGACGTGTTCCAGTTAAGCCGGCCAAGCCCGAGCGCCTCAATCGCTGCCTCGCGCACATCAGTCAGCGTTTGCGTCCCATACATAGTTACCTCAACTGGAATCGGGATGTGGGGACCCGGATACGTTTCCAATTCGCGGACATAGCCTGACGTAAAGAGGAAGTGTCGCGAATCCTCAATCGTCAGTAGTGTCCCACGGGCTGGAGGGTAGGTCGCATGCGTGACCAGCCGAATACTCGACGGAGCCAACGAAATCATCTGGACCACCGGCACAGCACGCAGTGCTTTTTTAAAGCCATCCAACTCATCCGGTAGAAATCTGGAGGACTTGTGGAGCACGATCCTCTTCGGAATCGTACCGTTACGCTCGACATACGCTTCTAGTACACGTCTCCCTAATTCTTGAGCCTGCGCTTCGTCCATATGCGGTGATCGCATGCGGCCGCTTTCCGGAGGTTGCAACGCGGCGCCGCGGAGTGCAAAACCACCACCGTTGGTTGAAAAGGCTTGTGCAAGCGAAGAATGCACGAGCGCTCGCTTGGTCGTCCGCAAATGGTGAAACGTAATGCCTACATAGCACGTATCTGGACCGTTATTACGGATGCGCCAAGGGATCCCACCTGCCTTGTAGTACACACCTACGCAAAGGTTCCAAGCGCGAAGACAAGCTTCTTCGTTATTTCGGGAGTCGATAAGAACATTGTTAGTCACAATCTGAATCGGAACTTCGATTCTCATCGCTTCCGCCTTGAGTGCGCGACGCAGATCCCGTCGCAACAAATCCTCGGGCGCCTCGTTGGGCTCCCAGTCGAGGGGGAGTTCCATCTGCGCTGAAATGGTGGCACGCGCCGCAGCTTTAACCGCCTGTCGCTCATCAGGCGACATCGCACGTTGGACATTTCTGCAGCGCTTTTCGACTGCCTCCGGGATGCAGCACACAATCACGTCGGGTTTATATTCGCGTTTTGCTGCAAGCATCGCCGCACCGTAGAGCCGCAGAACCTCTGACAGTGCATCATAGGGTTTAAGTGCCAACGCAGTTTGCAGTGGCGAATCTTCAATGAATATCGTCGAATTTGCGTCAACAACGAGTTCGCTGCGGAACACGTCAAAGAAGCCGGGAAAACGCTCAACATTCCCATCTGGATTCTCAGGCTCGATAGCGTTGCTGCATCGATTGAACCACGCGATCGCGTCCGGCACCATATTCCTCGGTGCAACTATCGCGATTCGCACTTGCGCACGATGAGCGGATCCGAAACGCATATCGAACGGCCCAGCTTCAATTAACCCCCGGCGTGGGTTCGAGAAGTAAGCCGAACCGGCAAACTCGAGTTCCGGCACGGGCAGTCTAGCAATCTGCAGCTTGAGCATTTTGTGCCTCGTCCAGATTATTTGGTTCACTAAGCAAATCTTCTATCTCATCTTGGAGAGTGTCCAGGTCAGGGTCAACTGAGCCGATGTCGATTACGGTCGCCATAGTTGCATCGATTGACTCTTGGAACACCATCGAGGGGACGAGCGCGGCAACTTCAACGAAAGCATCGACGTCAGGCGACGGCTTCTCTCCATCAACCATGACGACTGGGATGCGAAACGTGGCCTCGCTGCTACTACCAGCCAAGATCCGTGACCAAAAGACCAAATCGTGCATAACGGAGGGGTTGTAATCGCGCGCAGCGCGGCGCGTCGTCAGCGCTCCAATCTTTTCCGATGCGATTGGCGCAATGTCGCCGTCTTGCGTGAACACGTACGAGGGTAAAAGCGATAGCGCCCACACTGAGCCAAACTTTTCAAAGCGCAGGGAGACGGCTTTATGTTCCCAGTAGACGACTTCGCCACTGGAACGCGATGCGACAGGTTTCGCCACCGTACGTGTCGCCTGCTTGAACTGTCCCTTGTATGTCACCTCTCGAGCAGCACCGCTATTTGAGGGAAAGTAAGCACGAATGCTCCCGGGCTCATGCTTTATGCGTAAGCCTGCTTTTTTCAGATGGGCCGTCAAAGCACTGTTTAGCAAGCGCGGCAACGCGGACGAGTTGTCGACGTCAGAAAGCAACTCTGAGGACGCGACCCGATAGCGCTCTTCTGGAAGCGACATCTCAAGTAGCGGTCTGATAGATGGGTGTGATTCAGATGCAAATGTCCATATCCAGCTGCCACGTACGCAAAATGGCGATGCGCCTTTTTGCTCAGCTGCGGCTATCGTCTTATATGTCTCGATAGTCCCAAGCCGGGTTACCTCATCCGGCCAACGTACGACTCTCAGCAGGTTCGGCGAATATCGAAGTTCGCCAGCCATTGGCTTCGCGGTCCGAGTAGCGGCATCGACTGTTAAAGCCTCGGGGCGGCACTTGAGGACAGCGAGGAACCCTGTATTGTCCGAGTTCGGACCGAACGCGACTTCGTTCAAGTTGTTGTTCGCTTCTTGCACTACATCAGGTAACCCAGATCCTTCTTTATCCATTGCGCCGGCGGAAAAGAAGAAGTCGGCAATCACCGGATTACGGTAGCCCTTTACACGACGAGTCCCCACTCCAACGACAGACTGCAATTGTTCGTCGTCAAGTTGGCGCTGCACGCTCTCAACTAAGCCTCCTGGATTCTCAAAACTCAGTGCCTCTGGTGTGATTACTAATGAGGCACTTTGTGGAGATTCATAGTCGCGGTGCGCAAGCAGGTTGGTTATCAGTTCCTTAAGGGCGAGCGGCGGATATGGATAGGCGTCATGCGAGCTAGGCCCTTTAAGTCGGAAAGGTCGGTTCACGCGCGAAAGAAGTTCGGACGCCCGTTCGAGCTGCGTCCACAGATTGCCGTCAATGAGCGTGCGCTCCTGGACGAAGCCATCAGTATTACTAGTCGGCTGATCCAGGATAGCCGCAACCCATGCGGCTGGTCCAGCGATTGCCACTTCAATGCATGCTTGCGTGAGTTGGGTCTGTTCGTCGCGTGCAAAAAGCAGTTGAGCGCCTCGTGTCACCTGGACGCCATCGCCGATCCGCAATGCAAGGCTGCGAGGCTCCATCGCCGAAAGCAGTTGCTTTTCCGAAGTAAGAGGCGGTATGGGAAGTCGTTGCGCTTCGCAGTATGCTAGTAATTTCGCACGAACAACTGGCTCGCTAAGTTGTCCGAGCCCGATATTCGCCACCTTTAAGTCGTGGCAGGACAACGTCGCAGACTGTTCTGGGGCGGACGAATCCGTGCGCGAATTCGTCCACGAGATATTTGGCAGCGCCTTGTCCACAGCGGACATCAGTTCGTCGAAACCCTCGATTTCGACGAACTGCAGATTACCGTGGGTGATGCTCTCAAGCTCTTGAACAAGTGGCGGAGGTTTGAACTCTCCAGCGACTGGTCGGTGGCACCAATAAATTCCATTGCGAAAATCCCCGCATGCGCTTGCCTGTTCTATCAAAAGATGGCGCATGACGGATGGCTCAGCGCCTCGATATCCAACGACAACCAGAGGATGGTCGCGAAGCAAGGGACGCAGCAATTCAACAAGTTTTTCTTCAAGACGCTGAGTTTCCCTCTCAATATTCTTGTCTGTGTAGTGGTCGATTGAGCCGTGCAGATAGATAACTTGCGGGTAGCTCGGAGTTATAGAAAACAGACGCTGGTCGTCTGACGTGCGAATTTCATCGATTTGGTGGACCTGTGGGACCGCACGCGCAGTCTCAACGATCAGCGAATCGAAATTGGTCGTCAACACTGTACGAATGACGCCGCGAGCCATCAGACGAGCGAGCGTTGCATAGCCTTGGCTCGCTGGAACTCCTGGGCGAAGGACCTTTTGAAAAAAGGCTTTTCGTGCAGCTTGCGGCCGCAGGAGTCGCTCAACTGCTGCTGGAAATTGTTCTGCGTGGTTAATATCCGGCCGATACCAACTCTGTCGCTCAAGCCAACGTAGATAGTCAGATCGCATTACGGTTGGGTCATCGAAATCGCGCGCTTCCGACCTACAATAGGCCCACTTTGCGATCAGGTCGACCAAGTCAGAAGCCAAGGGTATCCCTGACCGATAGGATGCTCCCGCGCCAAGCAGGAACACCGGTTTGACATCATCCCGAAGGAGATTTGCGACCGATGTTGCATTTAGCATGTGCCATGCCCCCGTTTATGAAGCAATATTAACCGATTGCCTCACGAGTGGTAATGCGCACGTTGGCTGGGCGACGAAATGACCACGGAATAACAGCGCACCGTACACGCCACCATACCTGATGGATTAACGACTTCTGTGGGCATTAATGACCTTGTACGGTAGACGTTTCAAAACCGATGAAGAGTTGCTTTAGAAAGCACATCAAGTGACGGTGCAGACGGGAAGTTTTGTTGAGCTGGACTCCACGTGTCGATCTAACACGTTTTAAATGTTAGGTATTTCACCCCAACTCTTGCTGGATAGGGGCGAAATTGCTTGATCGAGCATTTTGGACGCGGTCGCTCGCGACGGATGCAATTAATTGCACGCCACCGGCCGGTACGGCCGAACTGCTGCCCCCGTGAAGCCGGCTCGCATGAGCAAACCACTCCGTTACCTGCCCTTCAACCCCTGACACCGCGACCGGCGGCTATTGTTTAGGGTTGTAGGACGCCCGCCCTCATCCTTCGACACGTCAACTCGCCCAGACGCCAGCGGGCAGGCGTCCTACAAGCCCCAAGGGTGGAAACCGCGAAGTGCTCCGACATGGTCTGAACGTTTCACCGCTATGGCGATTTGTTCAATCCCGTTGAGGGCATGGTGGCTATGAACGTGGGTAAATCTGAGGCTAGACAGGCATGATCGCGGCGACGCCACAGCGGTGGGTTGTCATCGCGCCGACTCGGCCAGCGCCAGACTGCCGGTTTGGAACGATAGGCACAGGCGTCTGCTATTGGCTCTCGTTGCCGAAGATGTCAAACGCAATCTCAAGTTGATACAGCTTCGGACGCAAACGCAATTTGAATTTGATACACTTGGGCATGCGGTTATTAGCTGAGTGGTACCTCCTTCGAACTGCGTTTGCGTTTGACGTCGTCCGCGTCGTTTAGGTGCGGCGGTGGGATGCGGTTGATCATGCCGGCCTGACGTTTTTCCTTCAGCCTGTACGAGTCGCCGGAGATCGGCACGACGTGTGCGTGATGAAGCAGCCGGTCGAGGAGCGCCGCCGTGAGCGTTGCATCGTCAGCGAAGGTCTGGTCCCACTGCCCGAACGGCAGATTGCTGGTCAGGACCAGACTGCCAGTTTCGTAACGTTTAGCGACCACCTGGAAGAGCAGGTTCGCCTGCTCCCGGTCCATGGGCAGATACCCCATCTCGTCAATGATCAGCAGCCTGTAGGGCTTCGTGATCCGCTTGATGGTTTCCTCCAGCTGGTTACGTCGCAACGCTGTCGTCAATTGCATCAGCAGATCGGCGGCAGTAATGAAGCGGGTGCGAAACCCGGCCTGCGTTGCACGATATCCAAGCGCGACAGCAAGATGGGTTTTACCAACGCCGCTGGGTCCGAGGAGCACGACATTCTCGGCGCGCTCCACAAAGGCAAGGCTGCCGAGTTCGAGAACCAGTGCTTTCGGCACGCCGAGCGCGAATTCGAAGTCGAATTCATCAAGCGTCTTGATTGCCGGGAACCCAGCCAGACGCGTCAGCATCCGGCGCATTCGTTCCGCGCGTGCCATCGCTTCATCCTTCAAGGCCTGTTCGAGGAAGTCGAGATAGCCGAGCTCGCGTTTCGCGGCCATCTGGCCGAGATGCGCAATCTGTGTCGGCAAATGCAGCAGGTTGAGCTGCTTGCACAACACAGTCAGTCGTTCGAGCTGTGGCGTCATGCGCTTACCTCTTGTGCGCGGCTGAACGCGTCGTAGACCGACAACGGGTGCTGCAACGGTTTGTTCCACTCCGAGGTCGCGTACCGTGATGCCGGTTTCGGCTCCTGATGTGGCGTCGCGCCCGTTCTAACCGATCGTCCCACGTAGGGTGCCGGCAGTGGCAGAAGATGCGGCCGCTCCTCGAGCAACACCTCGGCCGGAACCCGTTTGGTAGTGCGGGGGTGCGGCTAAATTCTTGGACTGATTTATGCCGCGATTCCAAGACTCTGCCGGTATTCGATCGGGCTAAGAGAGCCGAGCGAGACCTTGATTCGCTTTGCGTTGTACCAGCGGATATAAGAGTCAACGACTTCGATGAATTGATCAACGGTCGTGGCCCGCCAGTCACGAGGATAGAATAGCTCTGTCTTGAGGCGCCCAAAGAAACCCTCGCAGGCTGCATTATCCGGCGAACATCCTTTGCGCGACATCGAGCGAGTCAGTCTGGCATTCTGCATTCGCGACAGCCATCCTGGCCAGCGATAGTGCGCACCACGATCCGAGTGAACGACAGGCCGCTCCTTGCAGCCGGCCACTGACTCAATCGCCGAATCGAGCATGGGCATGGTATTGACGAGTTCGGCGTCCGGCCGCGTGCCGATCGACCAGCTTACAACGAGACCGTCGAAGCAGTCGATAACCGGCGACAGATACACTTTGCCGGCCGGGATCTGGAACTCGGTAAGGTCCGTTAGCCATTTCTGATTAGGAGCGGCGGCACAGAAGTCGCGATTGATGATGTTCTCCGGCGCAGGGCTTATTTCTCCACGATAGGAGCCGTAGCGACGTCGCCTGGTCGTGGCAGCGGCCAGACCTTCCTGTCGCATCAAACGACGCACTACCTTCTCCGAGATGACGACCTGTTGCCTGATCAATGCCGCGCGAATCCGACGATAACCGTAGCAACGGTGATTGAGTTCGAAGATGTCCGCGATGACGCGACGTGCATCAGCATGCCTGTCAGCAACCAACAGCCGTGCACGGTGATAGAAGTAAGAACTGCGGGGAAGACCCAGGGCGGCTAACAGCTCTGGCAACGCATAGGTCTGTTTCAGGGCATCAACCAGCATCGTCTTCTCCCGGTTGCTCAGGAGTTGCGGGTTGATGCCCATTCCTTTTTTTATCAGTTCGTTCGCCTTCTTCAGAATATCGTGTTCAAGCTGCAACTGTTGGATGTCGCGTCGGAGCGATTCGGCCTGTTGTTCCAGTTCCACACGCTCATGGTCCGGCGCTGGCTTCTTTTTGCGTTTCATGGATGCTGGAACCTCTCGACCGAGTAGCTGATTCTTCCAGTTATACAGCGTTGGCCGACTCACGCCTGTTTTCTCGGCAACCTCGCGCGCGCTATGCTCTCTGGTGCACAGTTCGATGACTGCCGCCTGCTTCACCTTTTGTGATTTTGGAACGCGATCAACGGCTCGGCCAACAATACGTCTTCTGATTTCAGGACACAGCTCTTCGATCCAGGCCGCCAGCGTCTCGCGACTCGGATAACCCAAAGCCCTCAAGGTTGCGGCAGCACAGCGGCCATGGCTCAAATAATGATCGACGGCTACCTTCTTCTGTTCAGCCGAATACCTGGGCCTGGAACGGACATAGCCAGCCCGTAGATCACGGCACTCCTCGTATTCGCGATGCCAGGCTTTCAGAGAATTCTTGGTCGGGTAGCCCAACTGCCGGATGGTGGCTCCGATGCGCTTGCCCAGCTTCAAGTACAGTCGAACCGCTCGAATGCGATCTTCGTATGAAAACATGAACTACCTCCAGGTAGTCCAGGATTTTGTCCGCACCTGGACAGCGTCAAGCAGAAGGTCCGGTTTACCGACATTCATCTTGGCCGGTCGGCCGAGGTGATTGTCGCTGTTTAGCTGGCCATGGTTGTCGCTCCGTTCGGGTTGTCAGTGGGTAATTGACGGCGTCGCTCCTTCTGTTTGTCGCTGGCTTTGCGGCGCCGGTAGCTTTCGACGTTCAGCTCGAAGATCGTCGAGTGATGGACCAGCTGGTCGATGGCGGCCACCGTCATGCCGGGGTCAGGGAAGACATCATTCCAGCCCGAGAACGGCTGATTGGCCGTTATCAGAAGACTTTTGCGCTCATACCGCTCGGCGATCAGCTCGAACAGCACGCTGGTTTCCGCCTGGTCCTTTCGCACATACGACAGGTCATCGAGGATGATCAGGTCGAACCGGTCGAGCTTCGCGAGCGCCGAAGGCAGTTGCAGACTCTGACGCGCGACCTGGAGCTTCTGCACGATTTCGCCGGTGCGCGTGAACAATACGCGGTAGCCAGCGTCGATGAGTGCATGGCCGATGGCGGATCCCAAGTGACTTTTCCCGCCGCCGGGTGGGCCGAACAGGAGGATCGTGGCGCCTTTCTCAAGCCACGAATCGCCGGTGGCCAGCGCCATCACATGCGCCTTCGAGACCATGGGCACAACGCCGAAGTCGAAGGTGGCGAGCGTCTTGGTCGGATCCAGATGCGACTCGGTGCGATGACGCTCGATTCTGCGTTTGGCCCGCTCGGCGAGTTCATGTTCGAGCAATGCACCGAGTAACCGGGAGGCCTGCCAGCTTTCCTTGTCTGAGCGTTCGGCGAAGTCCGGCCACAACCGGCCGATGGTTGGCAGGCGCAATTCGTTGAGCATCAGCGCGATACGGCCTGCATCGTAGGCGGCGTTCATGCGAGCACCTCCTCATCGAGCAACGTGTCATAGAGCGCGGCGGACGGCATGTCGACGACAACCACCGGACACTCGGCCTGGCGCGGCGCGAACTCATCGAACAGCGCCTTCAGGTCGGGCAGTTCACCGAGTTCGAGCAATGCATCGAGCCTCTGCGCCAGTTGCGCCTCGACGCCGTGGTTTCCTGCCAGCTCGAGCAGCCCCACCATGGTCTTGCATGCGCTGCGCGGCGTCAGTGCTACCTCGAGCCGTTCCCAGGTCCGCCGGTAGGCTTCACGCGGAAACAGATCGTCACGGAACGCGAGGCCCCTGAAGGCCTGCGGCTTGCGTTTGAGTGATTCGATGAAGTGCCGGTAGTCGATGCCGCGACCGCGCCGTTTGCTCGTGTGCGTGGCTCTTGCCGTGCTGTGCACGAGCGCGCCGGACAGATAGCAATCGAGCCGGTCACTGTAGAGGCGTACCTTCAGGCGATGACCGATCAGCCGCGACGGGGCGCTGTACAGGACACAACGTACGGTGAACGTGCCGCAGCGTGTCACGCGTGCCTCTTCCTCGGCGAAGTCGGTGGTCCGGTGCTCAGGCAGGTCCAGCAGGTGTTCGCGCTCGATCTGGAACGCTGCTGCATTGCGCCGGTTGCGGCGCATTACCACTCCGCGCACGAACTCGTCGTACGCGGCGCGGTCCGCGAAGTCGCGATGACCTCGCAACTCCAGGGCCTGATCGACCTGATCCTTCAGATAGCGATGCGAGGACTCGACGCTGCCATTTTCATGACCCATGCCACGGTTGCTGCGCGTGCCTTCCATCTCGTAGTGCTCGAGTAGAGCCGCATAGCGAACTGTGAAGTCTTCCTCTTCCTGCAGGTTCCTGAAGGCCGCCGACAGGCTGTCGGAGCGATGTTCGCGTGGGCAGCCGCCAGCCTGCCACAGCGCATTCTGCAATCCCGTCGCGAGCGCCTGGAAGCTCTCCCCGCCATCGACCACGCTGGCGTACTCCCAGCGCGAGAACGCCAGCACGAAGTGATACAGCAGGTGGTTGAACGGGATCCCGCCAATCGTTACGCACAGCTTGCCCATGTGCGTGAAGTCCGACAGGCCTCGTGCGCCGGGCTGATATGTTTGAGGGAAGAACACTTCCTGGTTCGGCCCTTCGAGCGCGCGCCACTGGCTGACATGTCGCTCAAACGTGCGCCGCATGCTGTCCGGAAAGCGCTCGGGATGGTCCTCCTGCAATTTACGCAGCAGAGTGATCGCCTTCAGCTTTGGCGCAGCGCGTAGCAATGGGACCACTTCGCTCTCCCAGACATCGGCGAACGGATCTGGGCGCGAGCGCCAATAGCGCCGCGGCTGCTGTGACGGTAGTCCGGCTTCGTGTTCGACACGCCGCGCCGTGCGCTCGCTCATGCCTGACTTCGCCGCAGCGAGCTTCTGCGGATGGTGTTTGCGATGGTTCATATAGAGGCGGACCTGCTGGTCGGTGATGCGGCTTCCAGACATGGGCTGACCGCCTCTTTTTAGATTCAGTCAGCCATCCTAAGCCCCGCCGATCCGGCGCCGCCGGCAGTTCCTCGTCTTCGGCGGCTACGCCGCCTCCGACTCATCACTACCGGCCAAGATGAATGTCGGTACACCGGACGTACTCATTGTCGCCCCCCACGCACCCCCGCTGTATCAATTTACAACTGCGCGCGACAAAGAGCCGACAGTCGAATTGTGCATCCTGACACGATGGTGTTCATGCGTGGACCCACTCGACAGGCGGCGCCCGGATAGGTCTGCTGCGTTGGAGTATGTCGATGATGATCATTGGCGAACCGCAGTGCCGGCAAACGAAGGTTGGCGGTATTTCCACGGCGGATACGACGTTGGCACTGAGGCCGACACTGACAGGCACGACGTCCAGCAACTCGCGTATCGTCGCGAGATTCTCGCGCCGCGATGGGTTCGCGAGCAGACCGTAGTGGCGGATGCGGTGGAAGCCGCCAGGCAGCACGTGCAGCAGGAACCGGCGCACGAACTCATCTGCCTGGAGCGTCATGGTCTTGTTGCGTGTGCGTCCGTCTACGCGGTAGTCCTTCCAGCGGAAGGTGACGCCATGTTCGTCGAGCGCGACCAGGCGTTGGTTGGAGATCGCCACCCGGTGGGTATAGCGTGACAGATAGGCGAGCACTGCTTTGGGCCCTGCAAACGGCGTTTGGCGTATACCACCCACTCACATGTACGCATTGGCGCAAGCCACCCGGCAAAGGCTGCCGTATCGTTGAGCTCGGCGTATTCGCCGAAGAAGCGCAACTGGCCGCGGCGATAGATCGCTTCCAGCTCCTCGAGGAAGCGTCGCCGGAACAGGCGCGAGAGCACGCGCACCGGAAGGAAGAAGCCTGCAACTATCCGATCCTTCTGCGTCTCCCAATCTTGCCCGCCACAGTTGGAATCTCCGCTGAAAACGACTGGGACTAGTTGTTCGCGGCGGGAAGCAATAACGAATAGGTTGGTTCATGAAGAGGGCCGAGTATCTGCTGCAGACTCGCGGCGACATTGCCGTGGGCAACCTGCGTTTCTGCGCAGCCTGCAGTGCCTTACCGTGCGTCGCGTGCGGGCGGCTCCGTGCGCATGGGGTCTACACGGAAACGGCCGTAGAGATCGGAATCGACGAACCGGATGGTCGCCACGTTCGCGCCCTCGAACAAATCGTTGGCTGCCCAATCAGCGAGAGCCAGCGCGGGGGCGCCTTTCACGCGGCGGGAGGGATAGACGAAGCCGTCAGGCCGCTCATCCTTCGGCATCGTCAACATCGCTTCGCGAATCCGCTCGCCCAACAGGTTACAGGCTGCGTATTCGCCTTCGTTGATCATGTCGTGAATGCCGAGCCGGCTGCTGTGATCCTCGTCGAGGCTCCACAGGCGGAGCTGCCGCACAAACCTGACGTTCGCCAGCAGGCCCTCAGCTTCAGCCTTGTAAGTAATGTGGAAGCCGGTTCCGGCGCCAAAGTTGTTCAGCACCAACTGACCTTCCCATGCGGCCACAAGATTGTCCAGCGCCAGATACAACCACGTGAACGGAAGCCGCAAATCGTCGCCAGCCTTTTCGGGCGATGGGCCGAAGCGTCCCGGCTTGCATGGCGACGCCGTTGCCACGTGATTCGGGTTGGTGACGGCGCGCACAAAAACGCGATCGACTTCGTACGTGTAAATCTGTCCCCGCAGGGCATTCAGAATCTGTGCTGTGGTCGGGACTTTTTCCGCAACCGGCAGCGACCGATCTATTTTCGACTGTTTGTTTTCTGACATCGGATTGTCTGTTTCTCAATCCAGGTCAGCCACCTCCATCCTGGCCAGCGCGACGATCCTGTCGAGTCGTGCCCTTGCCGGAAGCGCCAGCATCCGTTCCTGCGCTGGCACCACCGTCAGCCGGTCCTCAAACGGCATTCCCGCGAGGACTTCAGCAGGCGAGAGATCATCCAGCGACTCCTGCTCGGACATGAAGAAGGTGTTGACCTGCATCCGTGAATTGCTGCGGAGAATCTCGAGCAGATGCGGCAGATGCGAAGGCACGTCGGCAGTGAACTGCCACGCAGGATACGCGCGACCGTTCTTCTTGCCGGGCGGCACCACGCTGTAGAACTGTGCATGGTCACCGCGATAAAGCGTGCTTTTCGATATGCCGGTGTGATCGATCACTTTCTCCGGGCTCCATCTGGCAACTGGCAAACACGACGGGCGGGCATCACCGGCACGACCGTTATCCCGGATCAGCCACTCGGCCAGCCGCAAAACAATTTCTTTGCGGACTGCCTCGCTGGACAGGCCGGCGATCTTTCGCGCTCCAGGCTTTCCACCGGCACGGGCCGATACACCGGCGAGCAGGTCTGCTGCGACCTTCTCGATCAGGGCGTGCTCGTCACCCGTGTACTGCCCATTTACGAGGGCTCGCAGGTCTGCTTTCTCACCTGCGTGGTTGTGTTTGCTTGCCAGTTCCATTTCAACTCCTGCTCAGCAATCCAGGGGGGGCGCGCCAACGGGCGCGAGCATGCGGGATCGGGACGCTGTACTCCGGCTATGGAAAGGATGCGCTTGCGGCGGCCAAACGCGCTGTCCGCAACGGGAAACCAGCCGACTGGCCGCTTTCCGTTGAAGCATGCTCCGTACGAAATTCAAACCGCGCGTCCGCGTGAAGTGGAACCAGCGGACAGGTCGCGGAGCAAGGAAGTGGTCGACGACCCGCTGAAAAGCCTCGACTAGCTGACTCGGCTCGAAGCTGACTACCGAGCCGTTACGGCGAATGACCTTGTAATCGGCGTAGTCAGTTGCTTCATAACCGATGACTGCCTTAGTGAGATCGCCAGCACGTACCGGCACAAGCCGCACGTTCGCCGGGAGCAGGCGATCCAACTGGGCCAGGCGCTCACGCTTAATGGCCACTTGTTCCGCGCGCAACGCGAGAATCTTTTCGATCAGTTGCGCCCGTTCGGGAGACGCGTTTAACCCATCAACCTTCGCGAAAAGGCGATCGGTATGCGCAATCGCGTCGTCCAGCGGTGCTACAGCGAGTTGCCTCGCCTGCTCCACCTCGAGCCGCGAAAGCTGGAGTTCGTCATCCCAGTTCAGCATCTTTGTTCCCGATGGGGGTTTAAGTATGTGGAACCAAGCATAGCACATTTTCCCAACTTATCCCATTTTTCCCATTTTTCCCGAATTACAGACCTGCATATCTTGAAGCGTCGGCGCCTCCGTGCGTTGAAGGAAAAGTAGAACTGGCATTGTGAGCGCGTCCGGCAGGGCGCTTCCTATTCGCCCGCCAAGGTCAGCATCGAACCGATACACCGCTTCGTCCCACAGCGGCAGGAATAGTCGGCGGCCAATTCCGGAGTAACCGCTTAATCGATAGTCAGTCCGTAGGCAATAGAAAGCTCGTCGCCCGGCTTCACTGCTCTGATCGTCTCGATCAAAACTCGCCCCCGCTCGTCCTCGATCGCCTCGCAGTTCGGCCGGCAGGAGTGGTTCAGCCAGCGGGCGCTGTTGCCCCCGACGCTGCCGTCGATCACGCGCCCGTCAGCCAGTCCGAAAAGGGGTATTCGTCCTTTTCGTGCTAAATCTGGCGGTTTTCCCTTCAGAGCCTGATTTCGCGAACTGCCATGGGATCTGACTTTTGTCTGAACAACCAAAAGCGCCTGCGATACCGTACCCGCCCGCGATTACAGATCGCGCCACCTTGACGGGAGGGAGGAGATGCCAGGCCTGGAATTTCGCTATGTGGGGCAGGATCGCCTGCCCTCCCGACTGTCGGAATTCGACGTGGAGCGCTACTTCGCGTTGACTGACAGCGACATTGCCGCGATCAACGAGCGATTCTGGCGCGATCGCCGAGCTGGCGTTGCCATCCAACTAGTCTTTTTGCGTGCCAGCGGCCACACCCTTGATCATGTCGGCACACTGCCGCGCGCGTTACTGCACTACGTTGGCGAGCGGCTTGGCCTTCCTACCCCGACGATCGCCTCCCTTCGCACACTTTATCAACGCTATAAGACGCTGTACGAGCATCAGGTCTGGACCTGCGAATATCTCGGCCTGACGTCGATCGAACCGAACCACTGGGCGGCACTGGAAGAGTGGATGCGACAGGATGCCGCCGAATCACTTACCCTTGAAGAGCTGCTCCAGCACGTCCATTACTGGCTGTATGAGCGTCGCATCCTGATACCCTCCGAGCGGAAATTGCGCGATCTCGGCCGCAAGATCTGGTCGGACCTTGAGCGTGGTCTGCTCGCACTTATCAAAGCAGCAGTCACGGAAACGCAGTTAATGCATGCCGATTCTGTCCTCTCTGCCCAGCATGGGACCTCCGGCATGAGAGTTCTCGAATGGCTGAAGACGCCGCCCGCGCGACACAGCCCGACGACGCTTACCGAAACCCTCGCGAAGGTTCGGTTCCTCAAGGAACTCGGTGCGCACACGTGGGTACTCGACGCCGTGCCGATCGAAAAGCAGCGTGCATACGCGCAGCGCATCCAGGCTCGCCGTCCTGCTAAGGTTCGTGAACTCAAGGAGTCGACCCGCACCATTGAGCTGATTTTTTTCCTGCGGGTCACGCTGCTCGAGTTGACTGACGCCCTCCTCTATCAGGCAGGACGCAGGGTCTCGGACCTTGTGCGGCAGGCTTACGACCGTACGACGGTCCGGCAGGCACGTTCGGCTGTCGAATACCGGCAGCAACTGCTCGCGATCAAGGCGTTGGTTCAGGATGGCAAGCGTCCGGCGCAGGAACGTCTCGACGATATAGGCAAACTGCTGGACGGCCTCGCGGACAAATCACCGGCAAGTCATGCAGCCTACGTACGCGAAGCGCTCACCGACGATCATCACCGCATCCGCAACCTGCTGGGGCCGTTACGCGAGCTAGGCTTCGTAGGCCGCGAAGCAGAACAAAGCCTGCAACAGTTTGAACTTATCGGCACACTGCATGACAGTGGCGCGACCGAATTGCCACCCAACTGCGATGTGCCGGTAAGCGCCGCCTGGCGCGATCTCGTCAAGGGTGACGATCGGGCGCGCGCGTTGCGGGCACTGGAAGCATCGGCAATCACAGGTCTGCGTAAGGGGCTTCGACGCGGCTCGGTCTGGATCAACCACAGCCTGTCGTTCCGGGAGCGTGATCAGTTGCTGATTCCGCCCACGCAATGGGAAAGCGATCGCGAGCGCTATCTGTCGTCGCTCGGGTTGCCGGGGACCGCGGAGCCGTTTCTAGAACGGTTGACGGAACACCTGAAGGCAGGCCTTGCTGCGCTGGAGGAGGCGCGAGAGGCAGATCGCGTGACAATCGGTACCGACGGCGCGTTGCACTTGTCCGCAATCGAGGCATTGCCGACCGACGGCATACCGAAACGCACGCGGGATCTGATATTCAAGGAGATCGGCACCGCGCAGTTCGCCGACATTATCATGGAGACGGATGCCCACACGGGCTTCAGTGAAGTGCTCCGGTCACGCAAGGCGCGCGATGCAAACGAACTCGTCTCGCTGTACGCTGCGCTGATCGCCCACGGCACGGAAATGGACGCGAAGAACGTTGCCGCCATGATCCCGCAGCTGGACCCTGCGCACATTTCGACGGCAATGCGCCTGCTTGAGATGCCCGGTCGGCTGCCGCGTGCAAACGACCGCGTAGTTGAATTCCAGCGCAGCCATCCGATTACGGAACTCTGGGGCGCCGGACGGCAGGCATCAAGCGACTCAATGAGTCTTGATACGTCAAGGCACCTCTTTTATGCGCGGGTCGATCCGCGACGTCGCACTCATGCGGTGGGTATGTATACGCACGTGCTGGACCAGCACGGCATCGTTTATAACCAGCCGATTGTGCTAAACGAACGTCAGGCTGGAGTCGCGATCGAGGGTGTGATCCGTCACAACGAGAACCGTGACGACGGCGGGTTGCTGCGACTTTCGGTAGACACGCATGGGTACACGAATGTAGGAATGGCGGTGTCGAAGCTCCTCGGTTTCGATCTATGCCCGCGGCTTCGCAACCTCTCGGAACGCAAACTGTATTTGCCCCGACGAGTGGCCGCTCCCGACGGGCTGGTATCGGTCGTTGCCTACGAAATATCCATCAAGGCAATTCGGGATGGCTGGGAGGAACTGCTGCGCGTCGTCGCGTCGATTCATTCGGGACGCGTGAGCGCAAGTGTCGCTTTGCAGCGATTCGGCAGCGCCGCGCAGGGTGACCCGGTGTACCGGGCGGCGGACCACCTTGGCAAGCTACTGCGCACGCTATTCCTGTGCGATTACTTTAGCAACCTGGAGTTTCGTCGCGAAATGCATACGTTGCTTAACCGCGGCGAATCCGTTCATCAACTGCAGCGCGCGATCTATACCGGCAAGATCGCGCCTGAGCGCCGACGGCGCCGCGACGAAATGATTGCAATATCCGGCTCGTTGACGTTGCTGACAAACCTGGTAGTTGCGTGGAACACGCAGCGGATGCAGACCACTCTTGATGACTGGCAACGCAAAGGACAGGGAATTGACGACGACTGGTTGCGGCGGCTGGGGCCGGCGCACTTCGCGCATGTCAATTTCCGCGGTACGTTGAGCTTTCCGATTGACCGTTATCGCGACATGCTACTGGATGCGGCACGTTGGCAGCGTACGGCCGGATAGTGAAGCGGCGCGGCAGAACCAGTGACGATGAACCTCGATACTGGACTCGTCGTCTCGCAGAGGGAGATCAGGCAGTTCAACTTGGGCAATGCGCGTCTGGTCGCCAAGGCACGCGCTGAGCCGAAGCGTGGACCCGAACGGCGGGCGCATGGTGCGGATTTGCTTGTCACCTTCGAACCTGCGCTCGCCGTACGGCCCGATGAAAGCGCCAGATTTTGCGTTAAGGCGCCGACCTTCGGAAAAATTGACGACCGCATACGACTTTGATTTTTAAAGAAAAATCCAGGAAATCCGCCAGATTTAGCACGAAAAGGACGAATACCCCATATCGCTCACAATTTCGAGAGTTTCCCGCCCAATTGCGCCGGATCCAGCCGATGCGACTTCTGGCAGCGGAAGACGTCGGCAAATCGTCGCCATTATCTATCGCACGATGTGGCCGGCGGAGCCGCTCGGCTCCGCACAAAGGCAACGCAACCAAGAGGTCAAACCACCGGTTGACGCATACTTACAAATTCTTCGGCACCCGTCGGGTGAATGCCCACAGTCGTATCGAAAAGTTGCTTTGTTGCCCCGGCGCGTAACGCGACTGCAAATCCTTGAATGATCTCGCCCGCCTCATCGCCGACCATATGAACGCCAACGACTTTATCGCTCGCTCGGTCGACGACAAGCTTCATTAGCGTGCGTGCGCTACTGCCACTGAGCGTATGTTTCAAAGGGCGAAAGTCGGTGCGATATACTGCGACGTCCCCAAACCTTTCCCGAGCCTGTGCCTCCGTCAGCCCCACGGTGCCCACGTTGGGGTGCGTAAAAATCGCCGTGGGTATGTGGCTATAGTCCATTACCCGCTGCTTGTCGCGGAAAAGTGAGTCCACGACCACCATAGCCTCGGCAAGCGCGATGGGAGTCAGATGCTGGCGACTGCTGACATCTCCTACGGCAAACACCGACGGGACGTTACTCTTGTACTGCGCGTCGACCGCGACGGCTCCGTTCCTGTCGTTCATTACTCCGGCCTTTTCCAGACCGAGGTCTCGCGTCGCAGGCAGCCTTCCCGTTGCAAAAAGAACTACGTCCACTTCGATCGCCTGGGAATTATCAAGATGCGCCCTGATGCCGCCGGTTGAGCGTTCTAGCCTTAGAGCGGTGGTATTGAACCGGATATCGATACCGGATTTACGCATTTCTTGTGCGAGGAAGTTTGAGAGATCCTCGTCGAATGCAGGGATGAGTCGATCGTGACGCTGCACCTGAACGACATCGGCACCCAACGCACTGAATATCGAAGCGAATTCGCAACCAATATAACCACCGCCCACGACAAGCAGTCTCCGTGGGAACGTGGGCAAATCGAACATGGAGTCAGAAGTGACGCCGAGTTCACTACCTGGAATCGGAGGAATCCATGGGCGTCCACCCGTAGCGATCAGAATATTTTCCGCCGTGAAACGCTGGCCGGACACGTCGATCGTATGCGGGTCGATGAACGATGCCCACCCATTGAGAATCTGCACGTTGGCCTGGTCGAGCAAGCTGCGGTACAACTCGTTGAGACGCGATATTTCCGCTGCCCGATTCTTCTTCAGTGTGTCCCAGTCGAATTGGGGTATGGAACCGATCGTCCAGCCGAATCCGCGTGCCTCTTCGAAATATTCGGCGTACGTTGCGGCATGGCTGTAAAGTTTTTTCGGTACACAGCCTACGTTCACACAGGTGCCACCAAGCTTCGTAGCTTCAGCAACGCCGACTTTTGCGCCTGTCTGGGCAGCGAATCGCGCAGCGCGCACCCCACCGCTCCCACCACCAATCACTAGAAAATCAAAGTCGAATTGGGATTGATTCATATCTACAGTAAACTCCAAGCAAATGCCCCGACGGTAAGGATTCGTTCGATCCGATAGCGTTGGGCGGATAAGCAGTGACAGGTCGTCATGTTACTTAACAAAGGGACTCAGCCTTCTATAATCGAGGGCTAGCTGAAGTGCAGGCCGCTCTCCCGGCCTCAACGCGTATGGATGCCACGATGGTCAACGTGTCGGGCCATCCATGCCGCGCGGGCGACCATAGATAGGTGGGTAAATAGAATAGCATCCACAACCCTCCTCTTGGCCCATAGCCACCTGTCTTCGAGAGTACCTTCTCGATCGCGACAGGTAATCCAACTCCTGTTCTGGACCGCCCGTACTCTTCAGGGTCCCCCGTTGAAACGCTATGCGCGGCGGATCTCGGCCTGCAATTCCATGCACCTACGACCTTTGTCCGGTCCAGCAGTTAGTGGCACCTCGCTCGTCGAGCGCGTCATCATGAACCCTTCCGACTTTTGTATAAATCCGCGCGAAGTATGCGACGACCCCGTCGATTCCATCAACGCCCTCGACTGCCACCCGACGTAAAGCAGATCGGTCGAGAATACAATCTAGGCCAGCGCGTCTTTTTGGGAGCGATAACACTTCACAGCGAACCGACGCCAATTGAGACTTCACCTCCTACCGCGCACCAAAACTTACGCATGCTGCTCATGACCCTCTGTACTTCGAGCACCTGCCACCTTCGATGTCTTGCTTGTCGATTTCGAACTACGTTCACCGAGGACCATTTCGCACACCACCTTGATGATCTTCCGGTCATTCACCACAGCAGGATTGAGATGATGGTTGATAACAAAGCCGTCGAAAGCGAATACAGCCAACCGGGAAATCGAAGCGTCCCACTAGGTCTTCCGGCAAACAACCGGTGATCAGTGTCTGCATATGCTCGCTTAGCATATTCAATGTTGTCGGCTGGTAATTGTCGACGCCGGTCGATACCGCCAGTGCCTGCAGGACGTTGTTCATGCAATTGTCGCGCGCTAACGGGATATCTCGCCAGAAGCGCCGAAGAACGAATTCCAGACGTTCGTGAGGATCATTGATCTTGGATGCCTCCCGCTCGGTAAGCCGAACCTGTGCGAGCAGCCAAGGCTCGATGATGGCGAAAATGATCGAAAGCTTCGAAGGAAAGTAGACATAGATCGTCGAACTGGCTAGTTGGCATTCCTTAGCGATCTTGGTTCCGATATAGCCGTTGCTTTCAAAAAAGCTGGTCCGCCGTTTCCAAAATCCGATTCCTGACTTCTTCTTTCTTTGCTTGCGCCATGACGGAATTTCAATCCATTATGAAAATGTGGTCGAGCGATCATGAGGGGCCGCCAATGCAGCCTCGAATCCTTCCGGTCCGAGGGGTATGATTCCTGCACTGTTCCATCTCTGGCTATAGTAGCCGCGAACGATCTGGCGCGCATGTACCGTCCCTGCCACGCCCGGAGTCTGATAAATATCGCGAAGATAGTTCGACAGACAGGGATAACTGGCGATGGTTCGCTGGTTGCACCTGAACAGAGGGTAATAGACCAAATCGAATCGGAACAGGGAGGCAGCGAGCCGCCAATCGCTTTCGGTAAGCTCCGCGCCGAGAAGGTATCGATTGCGCGAAAGGCTCTCCTCCGCCCAATCTAGAGTGGAGAATACATCCGAATATGCCTCGTTATAGGCCTCCTGTGATCCCGCCGCACCGGCGCGATAGACCGCGTTGTTCAGGCCACGATAAATTCGGTCGTTTGCCTCGTCGATCTGAGGCCTAAGCGCCAACGGGTAGTAGTCCTCTTGTGCGCTCGTGAAGCGATTAAATTCGCTGTTCAACATTCGGATGATTTCGCCCGACTCATTGTTAACTATGGTACGACGTTTCCTGTCCCACAGGACGGGAACCGAAACGACGCCCGTGTAGTCCGGCTTCGCGCTGGTATAGGCCTGACGGAGGTGCGAAAACCCCTCAGCATCGTCCTTAGTCGACCCGTCCACCCAGTCGCCGAACACCCAGCCCTCCTCGCGGCCGTTAGGAATGGCCACGCTCATGCTGATTACGGCAGTCAACTTCTTGATGCTTCGATAGACGATTGCGCGCCAAGCCCAAGGGCATTGGAGCGAAACATAGAGATGGTAGCGGCCCGCCTCGCTTCGAAATTCCGAAGATCCATCCTCACGAACCCAGTTGCGGAACTGCGATGGCTCGCGCACGAACCGCCCCTGTTTTTGCGGAAGAACAGAGATGTCCGCTACCCAGTGCCCATCAATCAGCTGTCCCATTTCAACATCTCCCTCCGTGACCTCGCTCTAATATCGATTATACTTCGTTTTTAAGCAGATCGCTCGCCCCAAAACGAGTCGATGCCGAAACACTTGGTATTTGCCGATACAAGGCAGCTACATATTGGAGATAACTCTTTGTTTACTACAGAATATAACATCGAAGATTTCCGGGAAGCGGCCCGCAGACGCCTACCTAGAGGGCTCTTCGACTATATCGATCGGGGCAACGAAGACGATGTAGCTCTGAGGCATAACCGATCGGCATTCGCGAAAATTAAACTGCTCCCACGGATCCTCGCTGGCGTTGGCGATCGCGATCTGAGCGCCGAGGTTCTCGGCCATCGGCACAGTCTTCCCTTCGGTATTGCGCCAACAGGGCCGGCGGGATATGTGCGGTACAAAGGAGAGATCGAGCTGGCGCGGGCAGCGTCGCGCGTCGGTGTTCCTTTCATCCTCTCTTGTGCCGCAACGGTTCCGATGGAAGAGGTGATCCGCGATGGAAGCGACGGAGCCAAATGGTTCCAGCTCTACCTGTCCGGTGACCGGCTTCTTTCGATGCGCACGATCGATCGAGCTTGGGCCGCGGGCTTCAAGACCCTGGTCTTCACTGTTGATTCAATCGTCAGCCCCAATCGCGAGTTCGCCGCCAGAAGCGGCTACACGGTCCCGCCGAGGGTCCGGCCCGGAATCGTGCTCGACGCAATGCTGAGCCCGAAATGGCTGGTGAGTACGTGGGGTCGTTATATGCTCAATGGCGGCTTGCCGCAGATGATGAATTACCCATTGCCCGACGTCGGAAGCATTGGCCAGTCCGCCCCCCCCCTCAAAGATGATTCGATCGACTGGGAGACGCTTGCGGAGGTCCGCGCCGCCTGGCCTGGAAAACTTGTCGTCAAAGGCGTATTGAATCCACAGGACGCTGTAGCCTGCGCCGAGGCCGGCGCCGACGCAGTCATTGTGTCGAACCATGGCGCCCTCCTCTTCGACAGTTGCGTCTCGACGATCGACTCACTTGGCCCTGTCGTCGATGCGGTGGGAGGCCGGATCGAGGTTTATCTCGACAGCGGTATCAGGCGTGGATCAGATATCGTGAAGGCCCTCGCCCTTGGCGCAAAAGCGGTTTTCCTCGGACGCGCGACGCTCTATGCGTTGGCGGCCTCCGGGGAGTCCGGCGTCGTTCGTGCGCTGGAGTTGTTGCGCGACGAAGTCGACCGAACTTTAGCTTGCCTTGGAGTCGCCAGCATATCGCACTTGTCTCGCAGGCATATAGTGGCTGCTCCCTAACCGGGTCTGACTCACGTTCCGCAAGACGCAATCGTGCATCATTGATGTTCCGCAAGGCCGCCCTTCGCAAAACGAGTCTCCATCGGACTTACCCCTTGCTGATAACGTGCCAAGAGGGACTCGTCGAAGCCGGCCTCTAGCGCGGATCCATTGCCCGCAGCCACGACGGACAGTCGCAGCGAATTCGACAGATCGGGAGGTGTTCCATGGGACGACCACGGGGTTGTGCCTCGGAACAGACGAGGCGGCCAGTGATAGCATCGTCTGGCGGCACAGGCGTCAGTCAGTGGGAGGCAAAGCACACGTTCCAAAAATGCATTGCTTGGGGACTGGCCCGTCAGGTTCAGCAGGCCACGGGCCAGACGGTCAAGGTAGCGTTTGCCGATCAGGGATATACCGGCGAAGAGCCTGCGCAGGCGGCACTCGACGAAGGCATCGAGTTTCAGGTAATCAAGCTCCCTTGCGGGTGCATGTGAGAAGGTGAAGGACTGCGGTTCTACAACCGGTCAGGTTGGGCCAATGGCCCGGACCCTGATGAAAGACGCGCGCAGAGGCCTCATTCTCAAGCCGGGAATAGATATCCCCGTCGTGTTAGTCAGGCACGCCCCACGCGGGTCCAACCCGCTTCACATCACCGCTGGCAGTGCAAAGTGATCGTTTCTACGTGCTCGTGATGTCCGCGCGCCGCGTCTAGTTGCCGGTTGATCGATAAACTCAAATCGCAGTCAGACCGTCACTGGTTCGAGCTTGAAGTCATCGCCATATTTCAGCGAGGCCCACGCCAATCTCGCGTTCTTTGCAGCAATCGCGATGGCGGCCCGCCAGTAGCCCCGTCGCTCGACAAGGGTTCGGACCCACCGGCTGAAGCGATCCTGTTTCTCGCCGAGACTGGCAGTAACGGCGCGGGCGCCGTTCACCAGCAGGCCGCGCAGATAGGCGTCGCCTGCCTTCGTGATGCCGCCCAGCCGCGCCTTGCCGCCACTGCTGTACTGACCTGGCGTGAGTCCGATCGAGGCTGCCACCTGCCGGCCGTTTCTGAAGTCGTGCCCGGCACCGATACTGGCCAGCAACGCACTGGCCGTGGTTGGGCCGATGCCGCGCAACTGCATTAGCCTCTTGCTGCGCGCGTCCTCACGCGCGATCTCAGCGATCGCACGGTCGTATTCGAGCAGGCGATCCTCGATATCGCCGGCATGCTCAAGCAGATCGCTGATGCTGCGCTTCGCCCAGCCCGGCAATGTGTCCAGATGTTCTGTGATGTGCCTGCGCAACTTCTCCGGGCTCTGTGGCAGCACCACGCCGAATTCCGAGAGCAGGCCGCGCAACCGATTGTAGGTCGCCGTCCTCTCTTCGACGAAACCTTGCCGTGTCCGATGCGGACAAAGCGTCGCCTGTTGATGTTCATCCTTCAACGGCACGAAACGCATGCTCGGACCGTCACCGCTTCGCAGATCGCAGCAGCATCCGCCGCGTCATTCTTGCCCCGCTTGCCGGACATGCGATAAGGCGCCACGAGGTTGGGCGCCATGAGTTTGACGGTATGGCCGTGCTGCTGGAACACACGAGCCCAGTGATGCGCACCGGAGCAGGTCTCCATGCCGATGAGGCACGCTGGCAGCGGTGCGATCAACCTCGCCAGCTGATCGCGCGGAACATGTGGCTTGATGAGCATCGCTTTGCCGGCCTCGTCCACACCGCGAATGGCGAATACATTCTTGGCAAGATCGATTCCGATAGTGACAATGGGCATGGACTTCCCCTTTCGTTGGTGTTGATGAACGTTCGAAACTTCATCATGGCATCATCGATGCCGATTTGCGGCTTCCGCCACAGCCGCGGGACGGGGAAGTCTCTTTCATCCTCTAGGGAGAGGAACGGTAGCCTCGTCGAAGGCGAGCAACTCCGCGACGGTTACTGCCACCTTCATCTCTGCCTCGGCATGAAGCATCCCAGGCCGCCATAGCGCATGTCACGACTTTCTCGAGTTCGGCCTGCTTCATACCGTCGCGCGCACTAACGGACAGCCCCTTAAGGATTGACACATAGAAGCTCGAAAGAGCATTAATATCTGCGAGCGAGCCAACGTCTCCATCAGCCACTCCTCGTTCAATGCGTTCCCGAATGGCCCGCTCGGCAAGTTGTCGTTGCGCCGTCAGATGCTCACTGATGTGGCTGTTTTCTGGTGCGCAATTTATCGCGCCAAGCATGATCAGGCAGCCCGTGGGCTCTCCCTTGCGAGCGATGCGCCCGGCGGCACGGCGAAGCAAACCTTCGATTGCCTCTTTCGCCGTAGACGCGGCTTCAAGAACGGCTCGATTGCTTTTGGCTTCGGCGTCGACGTATAACTCGACCACCTCGCTATAAAGCGCTTCCTTGGAACCGAAGGCGGCATACAGGCTCGGTGAATTTATTCCCATTGCCGCAGTGAGGTCCGCAAGCGACGTGGCTTCATATCCACGCTCCCAGAAAAGGCGCGTCGCGCGGACAAGAGCGACATTACGGTCAAAACTGCGAGGGCGACCACGATCAGCCATTGCATTCCTCTTTCTGTATCGATCACCACATAAATGCTTGACAAACTCAAGAACTTCAGTACTATACCATTTATGTAACGATCACCACAATAAGGAACTGCGTTGATTACACTCTATGCGGCGGACAGCCCGAACGTATTGAAAATCTACCTCGCTTTGGAAGAGATGGGGCTTGAGTATCGGGCGATCCCGGTTGACGTTATGGCCGGGCAAAATTTCTCTCCTGAATTCATGCGGCTCAACCCGAACGCCAAAGTGCCGGTGGTCGTGGATGAGGATGGGCCAACTGGTAGCCCGCTCACGGTATTTGAGTCGGGAGCGGTCTTGATTTACCTTGCTGAGAAAACTGGAAAATTGATTCCCTCCGAGGCGTCGCGACGGTACCAAGTGCTGGAATGGCTCATGGTGCAGATGAGCGGCCTTGGCCCACTGTTTGGCCAGTTCATACATTTCCATCTGTTCGCGCCTGACGGTAACGACTATGCCTTATCGCGATACAGTACTTTGGCGCATCGAGTCATCGGTGCCCTAGAGACGCGACTGAGTGAAGCAGAGTGGCTTGGGGGATGTGACTACAGCGTCGCGGACATCGCTACCTTTCCGTGGGCGCGTCCTCTCAGTAGAATTTTTGGGCCCGGTGTCGAGGCCGAGTATCCTAGGTTGATGGAATGGCTCGCAAGAATCGCGGCTAGACCCGCCACGGGTCGAGCGCTCGCTGCTGTCGAAGAAATTGGCCGTCTCACAACTGCGCCCGGCGAGGCCTCACCTGAAGCTCTCGACTTGGTATTCGGGCGCGGGACGCACGCTTATGCGCGTGCATGACCGGCTACTTTAAATTCGCGGTAAGCGGATGAACCGCCCCGGGAAATCGTGGAGGCCGGTTGGTTTAAGTTGATGTGGGTTCGGCGACCGGTGTTTCAAGTTGCCGATGATAGTGTGCCTCAGCTTCAGCAGGCGGGGATGGAGCCGAGGGTTCCATCAATCGATGATGATTGGACCAGGTCACCCATTCCAGCGTTGCCAACTCGACGGACTCGCGTGTTTTCTAGGTGCGGCGATGAATCGGTTCGGCCTTGTACAAATCGTTGATTGTCTCGGCCAGTGCGTTGTCGTAACTGTCGCCACTGCTACCAACCGAGGGCTCTATGCCCGCTTCGGCCAGTCGCTCGCTATAGCGAATGCTAGCGTATTGCGAGCCTCTGTCGGAGTGATGTATCAACGTCCATCGCCGCCTGGGCGCCGTGCAATAAGTGCCTCTTCAAGTGCATCCAGAACGAAATCTGTAGCCATCGACGAACTGACGCGCCAACCGACGATCCGTCGGGCGAACACGTCGATCACGAAGGCCACGCGGAGCCAGCCCTGCCACGTCGAGACATAGGTGAATTCAGAAACCCAGAGCTGGTTTGGCCGGTCTGCCCTGAACTGCCGGTTGACCCGATCCAGCGGACGAGCGGCCGCCGCATCGGCAATGGTCATGCGAGCACGTTTGCCTCGCATTACGCTACGCAAACCCAGTTGCTTCATCAGCCGTTCGACCGTGCAGCGAGCCACCGCGATACGCCCCCGGTTCATCTGCTTCCGGACTTTATCCGCTCCATAGACACGCTTGTTGGCTTGCCACACACGCTGGATCTCGGGTCGCAGGCGTTCATCGCGTATAGCACGAGCGCAGCGGCGCGACGGATCGCGAAGCTGCGCAGCATGGCGCCGGTAGCTCGACGGGGCAATCCGCAAGACCTTGCAGATCGGCTCGCCCCCCGAAGGTGTCGCGATGCTGATCGATGACGGCCTTCAGGACTTCAGACGGCGGTCGAGCTCCGCCTGGGCGAATAACGCGCTTGCAGTTTCAGAATCTCGTTGACGCGGCGCAGTTCCTAGACCTCGCGCTCCAGTGCTTTAAGACGTTCGCGTTCCGATGTGCTCACGCCCTCGCGCTCGCCGCTATCGACTTCGTCTCGTTTGACCCACCCCAGCAATGTCTGGCTCGTGCAGCCGATCTTGGGGGCGATGGATTCGATCGCTGCCCACTGTGACGGATACTCGCCCCGATGCTCCTGCACCATGCGCACAGCACGTTCGCGGACTTCAGCAGAAGACTTGTTCGACTTGTTCATGGCTCCATCTTCTCAGAGGTCGGAGCCATTCTTGCCCTTGCTACCCAGGCGGCCAAAGCGCTGCGGTGTCCTATGTGTCTGGCCATCCAGGTGACCAACTTCGAGGCGATTCGCAATATGGTCATTGCCGGACTGGGAATCGCCATCATCCCGGAAATCGCACTCGCCGAACGGCACCATTCAGACTATGTGATAGTACGGCTCGACGAGCCGTGGGCCGGGCGGCAGCCCAAACTGTTATTCAGACCAATGGTGCCTTTGTCAATAGCTGCCATGCACCTTCGCGATGACCTCTGTACGAAAGGTGGCAAAACAAAGATGGGTTCCGATCCAACGGAACGCGCGCTCTGAGGGCAACCCGAAAGAGTGGAAGCCAACATTCCGCAACATGCGGGAATAGAGGCATACATGAACCGAATGCCTAAAGCGTCTACACGAATAAATTTCCTGAAGACGCAGTGAAGCTTGCAATGACCGATGGCGTTAGTGTGTATCGGAGGTTGTGCGGCGGCTATCGATATCAATGAAGGCCGTGGCAACTGGGGTGCTTGCTGCGGAGGCCGGCACGCTGGAGCGCGTGGGCGAGCATCAAAAGCCCTTAACGGAGAGTGAAGCTGAGCTCATGCGCGTGAAGCGGGAGCCGGCCGAAGAAAGATAGGGTGCGATTTACTAAAAAACGTCACGACGTGCTTCGCGAGGGAGTCGCGGTGAAGTACGGCGTGATCGAACAGGTGCGACAGAACTATCCGGTGCCGCCGACATACCTGCTGCTGGGCACTTCCTTGAGCGGCTACTACGCGTGGCGCAAGCGGTCGCGGTCGTCGCGGCATGCGCCGCGACTGGAGGCTGAGGTACTCGCTGCGGATCAGCACACGCGTGAAAGTTTCAGCCCCGAATTCTTCCAGAAACACCTCGATGAGCACTGCGTGCGACTCGGAGTTCATCGCATAGAAATGCTGCGTAAAAAGCTGGGATTGCCTTGCATGCAGAAACGCAAGTTCAAGGCGACGATCAATTCGAAGCGCAACCTGACAGTGGAGCCGAACCCCGCCACTCAGCAGAAAAACACTGCTGCCCGCTGCACAGGTTCTCTTTTCCACATCTGGTCTGGCTTGCAAGTCCGAAGTGAGGTACTTGACTGGCGCTGCTGAATAAGCTCCCGGATTTTGTGCGTGGCGCGGTCGGCCTGTTGGGCAAGCAATGCAAATGATCGCCCCTATATCCGCCTATTGACGCATCGACGAAGGGAACTTGCTACGTGCCTTTCAAAATCAGCGCCAGCGGACTGTTATGCCGTGGTCGCGCTCGGTTGTATCGCAACGCACTTGATCTCGACCAGCAGGCCTGGATGGGCAAGCTCCGATACCCCAATCGCAGTCCAGGTGCACGTGCCGCGCGGAAAAACCCGGTTCTTCACCTCACGGAAGACTGACATATGTACACTCATTTGTACGTGGTATGTCGTCATCTCGACAACGTCCTCAAACGTACAGCCTGCCGCATCGAGAAGTACCTTTAAATTATCCCAGCACGCCAGGAACTGTGCCTCAGGATCGTGGATGACCTCAAGCTCACGTGTACGCCCTACTTGCCCGGCGCAAAATACAGTTGCTCCTACCTTGACAGCTGGCGCATAGCCCGCGCGTTCAACAATCTGCTCCATTCCATCGGGAATAGTAATTTTTCGATCGGTCACGCAAGAGTTCCTTTGTGATAGGGATGGACAATAGGGTGTTCAGGGAGCTGGCGGCCTTCCTATAACGGAACTATAATCGTTAATGAAAAAGTACGCGACCGTGTGCAAGAGCGAACTATCCAGACTACGGGAGAGGTCGATGTCTCAAAGAAGTGAGATTTCCCATGGAATTCTGGTCGAACGTTCCAGTCCGGGTCAGCGACGGCACCACAAGCGGCGCGAAGCGTGGCGTATTCGTTGGTATGGATGGTATGGGTCAGCTGATTAACGGCCGCTGGGTCGCAGACGTCTCCGTCCTTCGGCAGGAGCAGGGAGGGCTCGTGCGCCAGCCCCCAAAGTTCCGCAACTGGGTGCGGGCGGACAGGTCCCCGGAATTTCCGAGCCGTGCGGGTCGCTACCATCTCTATGTTTCACTGCGATGCCAATGGGCTTGGCACACAATTGTCTATCGCAGTGTCAAGAAACTGTCTTCAGTGATCAGTATGAGCGTGGCCATTCCCAACGGCGGCGGGGACGGCTGGGTGTTCGGCGATACCATGGACGGGTCGACTACGGACGATGTGGAGGGGTTCACCCACCTCCACCAAGCCTATACCTGCGCCAAGCCGGATTACACCGGCGTCGTTTCGGTTCCCGTCTTGTGGGACAGGCGGCGCCGTACCATCGTGAACAACGAGTCTGGCGAGATCATCCGAATGTTGAACAACGAGTTCAATCACTTCACAAGTGCACAGCAGGACTATTACCCACCCCCGCTGAGGCCTCGTATCGACGGAATGAACGACCGGATCTATCTTGGTCTGAACAACGCGGTCTACCGCGCAGGTGCAGCGGAATCGCAGGAAGTCTACAACGAGGCTTGTTCGGACATATTCGACACTCTGGACTGGGCTGAGCAGAGGCTTTCAAGCAGCCGATACCTCGCTGCCGCGGAAATCACCGAGACCGATTGGCGGCTCGCTGCCTCCCTGTTCCTGTTCGAACTGGTCTATTACCCGTTGTTCCGGTGCAACAAGCGAACCATCGCAAGCTACCCTAACCTGTCCAACTATCTTCGCGATATTTATCAGACTCCGGGTGTGGCAGGGACGGTACATGCGCGCCAGATCATTCGCGGGTACTATAGCCAGAAATGGACAGCCGCAGGCATCATACCGCTTGAGCCGCAGGGATTCGAGGCTGGGCTGGCGGCTCCTCATGATCGCTCGATTACATTTTTTTCGTGATGGGATGAAATTCCGGCATGGCCCAGGTAAAGAAAGATGAAGTCAGAAATCGGATTTTGAAATCGGCGGAAAAACTATTCCAAAGCAACGGCTATATTGGAACAACGATAAATCAGATCGCGAAGGAATCCGAACTGGCCAGTTCGACAATTTATGTGTACTTTCCCTCGAAGCTTTCGATAATTTTCGCGATCATCGAGCCTTGGCTGTTGGCCCAAGTTCGGCTCACCGAGCGGGAGGCAGCCAAGATCGAGGACGCTCACGAACGCCTCGAGTTCGTTTTTTGGCGATTCTGGCATGATATCCCGCTGGCGCGTGACAACTACATGAACAATCTCCTGCAGGCGCTGGCTGTATCGACCGATTCGGACAATTATCAGCCAACGATATTGAATATGCTGAGCCAGCATATGCAGAAGTTGATCACCGAATGCCTGCCGGTAGACCGTCGGGACCGTTTCGACGCCAACTCCATTGCCCAGTTAGCCGTGTTCGCCTTCGATGGCTTCGTTATCAACCATCACCTCAATTCCGCCTTGGTAAATGACCGGAAGATCACAAAGGTCATTTGCGAAATGATCTTGGGTGAATCTAGTTCGAAAGCGGCACACCCGACGTCGAAGAGGCCGACCGCCCCGAGCACCAAGAGGCACAAGCAGGACACATGAGTCCCAACCCGGGACGGCATGAGAACTCTGTTTAAACCGAGCCTCATAAGCACCAGCTCCTTGACCTTTCCACCATCTACGGCGATGGCGCGAGGACTTCAGCAAACAAAGGCTGTGACGACCTTCGGTGTCACAGACACAAGCATCTCAAGGGCTGCAAGGTTATCGCCCCTGTGACCGCGACCACAACATCATCGCGCCGTTCGCGACGGCCCCGGACAATCGCAACAAATCGCCGTCCTTGTACGACGCACTGCTCAGACTAACCAAAAATGGCCTGCGCCGGTGGTGCGGACCTGCAAGATTCAACCCTCAGTCGGGACGGGCCCTACACCCCCCCGGCCCATCGCAAGGTGATCTTTTATCACGGCATGACCCCGAAGACTCCGGAGAACCCGCGTGGGCGACAAAAAAAGCGAGCGGGGGCTGCAGACAGCCCTTTTGATCCGGCGCTTTTCGAGGAACGATTCAGGGCCATCAAACGCGTCTTTGCCGCGGAAGATAAGTTCCGCAGTCTGCTGCTGCGCTTCAATTGCAGTAGTGACGTGCGCTACGCGTTAAACGCGCTCGCCTATACGATCATCAATCTGCAACATCACTGCCGAAACTGATCTCACGCCAAAGCCTTGCGTAACATCGTTGGCGCTCTGCTCAGCGTCGCGATCGCGCTCGACCTCTCGATGCGTTCATCCTCGTATACCGACACATGCCGTCGTACCCTCACCACGCCGTGCCCGACATAGTCTTGCGCCTCGGGTTTGTTCGACGGCCGTGTACAAAATCAGCGCAGAAACTAGCAACCAGTTGCTATACTAACGATTGATGTTCGTTTTTACAGCAGCATCCGCTATGCATTGCTATCACGCCGAACGAGGAAATCCATGACCACCAAGGAACGCGAAGAGATCGATGTGCCGGGAGCGGCGCCAGCGCTCAGCCATTATGCCGATGCGGTGCGTTTCGGTGACACCTTATTCGTTTCCGGCGTCGTCGCGCTCGATACGGCTGGCAACATCATCGGCAAGGGGGATGTCGTCCAGCAAACGACCGCAATCTTCCAATCACTCGAAAGGATCCTGGCCGCCGCCGGCGCGAGCTTCGCCGACATACTCAAGGTCACCGTCCTGCTCATCGATGTCGAGCACCGGACCCTCATCAACCCGATACGCCAGCAATTCTTCGGTACCCACCGGCCGGCGAGCACGCTGATTGGCGTCAAGGCGTTGGCACTGCCCGACATATTGGTCGAAATCGAGGCCATTGTGGGTCTTCCCAACCGTTAGTCCGCGTCTTTCTTCAAGGAGGCAGCCATGGGTCTGCACCACGTCGACCATTACGCAATCGAGACCAACGACCTCGATGCCACCAAACGCTTCTACTGCGATCTGTTGGGCCTGAGCGAAGGACACAGGCCGACGCTGCCCTTTCCGGGTGCCTGGCTCTATTGCGAGAATGGCAAGCCGACGGTCCACGTCATGCTTCTGGTCGAAGGGCAGGCTCCCGCGCGATCGGGCTATTTTCACCACGTCAGCTTCTCGAGCAGCGGTGCCGAGGAAATACGCGGCCGCCTGGAGGCGGCGGGCATAGCCTTCAAGACTGTTGTGCTGCCAGGTTTCGGCAACACACAGTTCTTCATGAAGGATCCCAATGGGGTTTCGGTGGAATTAATCTTCCCGGTCGAGGAAACTCGACAGTCCGATATCGATGCGCAGAATAGCGGCAGAAAAGAGAGTTTCTTCCTGAAGGACCAATAGGATGATCGAATCGTCACGCGACGAGGCGTGTGTTGTTTCCGAAGCTGTTGCGGCTTTGCGCCGGTCGAGCGTTGCCACGGTCAGTGCGACCCTCCTGCGTCGTGGTCTGCGCAACCAATGCCTTATCGGGATTCGCCCCGTCGCGGACCGTACGGACGTCATGGTGGGGCCCGCATTCACGCTTCGCTTCATCCCGGCGCGCGAAGATATCGACACTATGGCGTGGCTGGCACGGCCCGACAATGTGCAGCGCCGGGCGATCGAAGAATGCCCGGTTGGCGCGGTGCTCGTCATTGACGCCAGGAGCTGTATCCGCGCAGCATCGGCCGGAGACCTGATGGCGCGCCGGCTTCGTTTCCGCGGCTGCGCGGGAATGGTCACGGACGGTGGCTTCCGTGATACGGCCGGCATAGTGGAGGCAGGGTTGCCGGCATATCAGCGGGAAAACGCGCCTTGCGCATCGCCGGCAGGGCTGCATCCAGTAGATATCGGTCAACCGATCGGTTGCGCAGGGGTTGCAATCTATCCAGGCGACTTTGTTATGGGCGATGGCGAGGGCGTTATCGTCATCCCTGCGGGCATCATCGAGGACGTCGCACGCGATACGGCATCGGCTTCGGACTACGAAGCTTTCGCGGCAGAGGAGATCGATAACGGCACGGCACTCTTCGATATCTTCCCGGCAACCGATCGATCGATCGAGGCGTTTCGCCGCTGGAGTCAAGCGGAAAACTGAAGAACCAGATGGGGAACGAAACCGTTCGCGCTTTTCTTAACCGTCAACTCCAGATCACGCCAAACTCCTTAGTGATGTCTCACAACGGGCGGCCAGCCCACTCATCGCGGGACGTTACCGGAGCGTGCATGGTCGGCAATCGTTCGCATGGGTCTCTTTTGCTGGGTGCAGTTCAAGCCGGCTAAGTCACTAGCTCGACCGGTTTTGAACGTGAATCTCATTGTTTCCGAGAAGGTCGATGCGTCAGGTTGTGAGTCGTTTCTAGTTAAATAGAAATGCCGTTAGTTGGCGGAAGGCAGTGCGCAAATAGAAATTGCGCGCCGTCTAAAACGATCTATAATCGCTATTGATGTTGCCCGTGACTGCCGCGCTGGCGCCACAGATCCGTCGCTGTCTTGGGGGAGGAAACGTCTCGTGACCAGGACTTGGCTTTATCCCATTTCTCGTAGCAGACCCCTGCAAGGGCTCCGGAGTCGCCTCGGGATTGAGAGGGCCTGGCCGTAGTCGGCCTGTCCACCATGGCCGGTAATCGACGACCGTCGTGTCTGGGATCGCAGTGTGAGTTGAGAACCGTGTCCGATCAGAATAGGGAGGGGATATGAGTGCGAGCAGGCGTGGCTATGAGATTGGACTCGTTGTCTTGCTATGTGCGGCAGTAGGAATCGTCAACATAGATATGTTCGGTATCAACTATCTGCTTCCTACGATCCGGCCTGCGCTGCGCCTGAGCAACACGCAGGTGGGTGCACTCATCTCAAGCTTCTGGGTCACCTATTCCATCTCGTGCTATATCACCGGCCGATTGATCGATCGTACAGGGCGGCGTAAGCCAATACTTGTGACCGTGCTCGTTGGTGTGGGAATTTGTTCGGTGCTCGCGGGCTTCGCGCAGAGCTTCTCCGCTCTCCTGGCTGCTCGTATGCTGATGGGGCTGCTGGAAGGGCCGATGCTGCCGCTCGTGCAGTCTTTGGTTGCAATCGAATCCGCGCCTGAGCGTAAGGGGCTTAATATGGGCATCGTTCAAACCTTCGGAGCTAGCCTCCTCGGCTGGCTGGCGGCACCCATCGTGCTGGCCTCGCTTGCGGCGCATTATGGGTGGAGGGCGGGTTTCTTCGTGGTGATCGGTCCAGCGCTGCTCTGCGCTGCGGTGGCTGCGGCTGTTCTCAGAGAGCCCTCTGCCATTGTTGCTGCGGCATCGGAAAATCGCCACCAGGGCGGCGTACTTGGGTTGCTCCGGATCCGTAATGTCTGGCTTTGCTGGCTGCTTTCGGCACTTGCCATGGCCTACCTTGCCGTCGGCGCCGCTTTCATACCGCTTTGCGCCGTGCAGATCCGCCAGATGGATTCAACCACCATGGGGTTATTGCTGAGCGTGCTCGGGCTATCGAGCCTAATACTGGGCATCGCCATCCCAGCGCTGTCGGACCGGTTCGGGCGTAAGCCAGTAGCGATCTTGGCTAATCTCGTCGGGATGCTTTGCCCTATAGCAATGATCGGTTTCGATGGAGCCGTTCCTTTGCTTGCCGTCTTGATGTTCTTTGGCTGGGCGTCGGCTGGGGCGAGTACCTTGTTCTTCGCCACCGTTCCCGCTGAAAGTGTCCCGTTGCACCTGATCTCGACGGCGATCGGGCTAAATATCTCGGTTGCGACGCTGCTTGGAGGAGTCGTCGCTCCTGTCGCTGCGGGTTGGCTCGCAGATGCTCGTGGCGTGCAGGCGGCGGTGATGGTGGTGGCGGGATGCGCTGGCGCGATGGCGCTGTTATCACTCGGGTTAAAGGAGACAAGGCCGACCGGTCGAGTTGGCGATCCTGAGATGGCGCTGTCCTGAGATTCAGTGACGTACGAAGTCGTCGTGCCGACCAAGTCATCGCGTCAGCCCCTCCGGGGATTTTGTGCACAAATGTTCAGCCAACCACTACCGCTCCGAGCCATGCACAACATTGCCGAATCCGAAGCCGCAGCGCGACACCGACTGCCGCGGGGGCTGTTCGACTACATTGGGCGCGGCGTAGAAGGCGACCTTGCAGTGCGCGCCAACCGTAGCGCGTTCAAGAGGATTCGCTGCGTCCCACGTCAAAGTTGTTACCCGCAACAGGATCGATCATGACGATGCAGACTGGATCCCCCTCGAATAACGGAATGACCTGACCGCGAGGTCTGCGTTAGAAATGAACGGCGGTCATGCTAACCGAGGATCCGCAATCTGGGCCAGCACTTTTGTCTTCAATTTTTGGAGAGAGCACGTCCAATGTCGCTATCTGCAAGTATCGGAAACAGGCCGCAGGATCGGTTTACCACCGCTCAAGTCAACTATCTCGCGGAAACAGACATCCGTCCGGAAGTCTGGAACGAGGATTTTTCCCGCAACATCCTGCCGCTCGTACCGATTGAGGTGCGCATCGAGGATGGCGGAGCAGCGTCCGAAACGCCGACACTCGACCACGAAGGCTTTGTCCTGCAGCACCACCAGACCACCGTCACGAATCTGACGGACAACGTCGACGCGTCGGAGCTCTATCGTAACGAACTGCGGGATCTGCTGCGGGCGATGACTGGCGCCGATCATGTCGACATGGCGACGAATACCGTGGTCCGTCGAGCGCGCCCGCCGGGCGAAGCCAATCACGACAGCGGCTTGCCGGTGCCCTTCATCCATTGCGACTGTTCCGAGGCGGGCGTCTGGCACATGCTCGAATGGGCTTACCCCAAAGCGCCGAACCGCAAGATCGCTCGCGTGACGGTGTTCAACATCTGGCGCCTGCTCTCTCCCGGGCCGACCAATCTTCCGCTCGCTGTCTGCGATGCCCGCAGCGTCGCGCCCGGCGATGTCGTGCCGGGCGACTCACGCTTCATGACTTCGGGTATATCGTTCGAAAGCGGGTTCGTCCGCGCGAACGCCAATCATCGCTGGTTTTATTTCCCGAATATGGGTGCGGACGAGGTACTGGTCTTCAAGCAATATGACAGCGATCGCCGCTTCGCGTTGCAGTGCCCCCACACCGCCTTCGAAGATCGGAGCTGCCTTCCCGATTCGGTTCCTAGGGTAAGCATTGAGGCGCGTTCGGCCTGCTATTGGTTCGCGGACTGAAGACCGCCCTTCTCTATTCGGCGCGCGAAGGCGCCTACAGCACATTTCGAGGATCGACGATCATGGATGATATTTCTGTGCGGGTTCGTCAGGTGGACGCGGACCTGAACTATATAGATAACCAAGGCGTACGGCCGCAAGTGTTCAACGAGGACTTCACGCGCAACATCCTTCCTCTGCAAGCGGTCAGAGTGGCGATCGAGGATGTGAGCGCCAGCGAAACGGCGCCGCGGCTCGAAATGGAGGGCTTCGCCCTTATCCCCCATCGCGGCACCATTGAGGATCTAACCGGTCCCAAGCCTTCATTCGAGCGCTACCGCGCGGAGCTGAAGGACCTCCTCGAGACCCTGATCGATGCAGATCATGTGGAAATGGCTAACGCCAGTCCCATCCGCCGCAGCGTGCCGGCGCAAGATGCGAATCTCAACAATGGTTTTCCGGTACCGATCGTCCACGGTGACATCACTGCGGCAGGCGTCGCCCATATGATCCCATGGGCTTACGGGCCACCGCCGATCCGCTCAATCAAACGCATGGCATTGTTCAATTTCTGGCGACTCTTGTCGAAGGGGCCAACCGACACACCTCTCGCCATATGCGATGCACGCACTTTCGCAAAGGAAGATATCGTCGCCGGCGATTCGCACTTCCTGACCGATGGCTTCACCTTTGAAGCTGTGTTCGTTCGTCCTAACCCCGCGCATCGCTGGTGCTATTACTCACGAATGTCAAGCGACGACGTGCTGATCTTCAAGCAATATGATTCGGATCCCACCTTTCCCGTGCAGGTTCCGCACAGCGCGTTCATCGATTCCTCTTGCCCACCCGATCCGGTCCCTCGGATCAGCGTGGAGTCGCGAGCGGTTGCCTATTGGTTTGCCGACTGACGACCGCCCCATCTGCCAGCCATAACCGACCGTGGTGGAACATGCAGATCCAACGCCAGACAATTGACTATTTTCATGCAGACCTTCGCATGACCGGCTATCTCGCCGACGGGAGCGATGCGTCTGGAAAAGCGCCCGGCGTGCTGCTGGCGCATGAAGCGCCGGGCCTGTCCGTATTGATGCATCAGCGTGCCGACGCACTCGCGGAGCTCGGCTATGTCGCTTTTGCGCTCGACCTCCATGGCTCTATCGGCTTCAACCAGGCAGAATCTCGGCGTCGCCATGCCGAGTTGATGGAGACGCCTTTCCTGATCCGCGACCGCGCGATTGCGGCCCTCGACGTCCTCGTGAGCCAATCCCGGGTCGATCCCGGACGGATTGGCGCCGTTGGCTTCTGTCAAGGTGGGATAACGGTGATGGAACTCGCCCGCGCGCGTGCCTCCATCCGGTGCGCCATCGGCTTTCATCCCGGCCTAAAACGCCCCAACGCCACGCCTGAAGGCCCGATCGATGCGCGCGTAATGATGATGGTCGGCAGCGAAGATCCGCTAGCGCCGGCAGACGATCGCGCTGCCTTCGCCGCCGAGATGGCGGCGGCCGGGGCCGCCTGGGAAATGCATCTGTTCGGCGGCGTGCAGCACGCCTTCACCAATGTCGGGATAGAGAGGCTTGGTCTAGCCGGATTCCATTATGACGCACGCGCTACCCGCCGCAGTTGGGCGATGATGCTCGACATGCTCGACGAGGTGCTCGCCTGCGGCCCTATACTACAGCCAGAGCACTCGCTTCCTTGACCCAAGTCATTACTACTCCGGTGATTACTTCGCGGACGCCGGGTAGTTGGCGTGATATTTTGATAGAAAAAGTCCTTGTATTGCGAGATGCCGGTCCCAACCCTGTCGAACGGCGGCTATTCGGATTTGAATCATGACCGACAGCAAGCGACTGTGCGTGTGGAGATTATTCGTAAATGAGGCAAGACGGCTTCAGGCCCCCCTCGCCGCGGGCAAATAGCTCTCAACTGGTTGCTAGTTTCGGCACTGAACATGATTCCTTCGTTGAGCATTCCTGAGCTGTCCGCAGCTAGTCAGATGGATAAAGGTTCCGTGCAACTCATGGGGGCGAATACCCGGAAATCGATATCATTCCATTCCCAGCACCCACACTCTTGCACGAAAGAAAGTCATCAGGATCGACGATTTGCATAGTCAGCCGCTGATTTCTCTTAGCACCAACAGCCCTATGTGGATGCGACTTGAGGTGGCGATGGACGCGGGTGGAGTGATCTTTGAACGGCCGGCCGAACCTACCTTGGCATCATTCAGCCTGCCGGATGGTGGCGGGTGGCCTAGGGCTGACGATATGCGACCCATTCTCCGCCACTTACACGCGGTACCCTGGGACGGTATGCCGTTGGCTGGAACCCGCGGTGTCGTATGAGGTCGCCATGGCACCCCCAGCGCACCAGCCGCGCTTGACCATTGTGACAGAATTTGTGAACGTCACGCGCAAGCTTTTCAAGGAAGAAATCATTCCGCAAATCGATGGCAAGATCAAGGCTCGCAGGCGCGTCCCCGTTGCGAGCCGTTAATTACCCAACTCATAGATCAATGAGGTTGGCCCGCGCATGATGTTGGTCGTGCTGGCCAGCGGCAGTCGCGAAGCGTGCGTCGCGGCCGATAGAACCGTCGGCTCCGAACTGCCGCCTCTGCCCATCGCGCACGACTGCGGCAATGCCACCTTGGCGCCGCCAAATCAAGCCCGCGCGGTCAATCGCCTCCGTACACATTCAATTAGCGGCCAACTCCACTCCGTGTTGCCTGCCACAAGCCCTCCACTATGTCGCCCTCGACGCCTACACCGACTAGCTCAACTTAAATTCGCGGCTTGCCGCGCTTGATGATGCTCGCATGCGCAATGCTGCCGTCTATCGCAATATCGAGTTTAGCCTGATGCAAGCCTCGTCGATCGCTCATGGTGCAGCAAAGGATCAATATCCTTGCCCGTGGCGATGCAAAAATACGTTCCGTCAAGTTTGACAAATGGGTTCAGCTGCAAGGCGGCACTCGCCCGCAATCACATGCATGACCTTCGAGCTCGCACGAAGAAAGAAGCGTGGGTCAGCGGACTTCCATGGCGAGCCGCAGCAGATCAGGCTGCAACGAGCCCGGATTTAGCGTCGAAACCTAGCTGTCTGCCAGAACACGCGAGAGGTTGCTCAAACGTAACGCGTTCACATAGCGAGCCTGCAAGGCTCGCGGCCACTTTAAGCCTACTTGAAGGCCCCTTGTGTGCCGCGGCGCGGATTTGTCCGAGTCATGGAGCAGCCGCTATATGGTCGCGAGACAGGTACGATACGCTGCTGACTCCCAGGCATGCCAAGGTGCGGTCGACTTCTTCACGCAATAATTCCAGCGCGCGAACGACGCCGGCCTCCCCCGAGCCCGCCAACGCGTAAAGAGTCGCGCGTCCCAGGAAAACCGCTCTTGCGCCAAGAGCGAGAGCCTTCACGATATCCGATCCCCTCCTGACGCCGCTGTCCAAATAAACCTCGATCTGACTTCCCACCGCATCGACGACAGGGCCGAGCGCGTCTATCGTCGCGACGCAACTGTCAACAAGGAGGGCACCATGGTTCGACACGATGACGGCGTCGACATCGGCTTCGGCACAGGCGATAGCGTCCCTTGGGTTCAATATGCCTTTGACGACGAGTTTTCCGGGCCACGCGGCGCGGATCTCCGCAAGCGTCGCCCAATCGATCGAATCGTCCTTGAGCGCGGGGCTGGACTGGCCGATGCTTCGAACATCGGGCAACGGGTAATTCATCATCTTCGGCAAGCCACCATTGACCATGTAGCGGCCCCAAGTGTATGCCAGCCAACTTGGCCTCATCATCGCATCGAGCACGATTCCGGGGCGGAGCTTTGGTGGAACCGTGTAGCCGCTCTTGGCAGCGAACTCACGATTGGGGCTGACTATTGAATCGACGGTGAAGACAAGGGTCTTGAAGCCCGCGCCCCATGCGCGCTCGATTGTGCGCATTGATTGAAGCCGGTCACCGGAAAAGTAGAGCTGAAACCATTTCTGTCCGTCGTATCCGTCGCGGATCACCTCTTCCATCGGAACAGTGGCGGCACAGGAGAGGATGAATGGGACGCCGAGGCGCGACGCTGCCCGCGCCAGTTCGATCTCTCCTTTGTACCAAAGATATCCCGCTGGTCCTGTTGGCGCGATGCCAAAGGGACAACTGTGCCGACGGCCGAGAATCTCGACGCTCAGATTCCGATCGCCGACCCGGCAAGAACCCGCGGGAGCAATTTGATTCTATCGAATGACGTTCGGTTATTCTTGAGCGCGACATCGTCTTCGGTGCCCCGATCGATATAGTCGAAGAGCCCACGTGGGAGGCGTCTGCGAGCCGCCTCTCGAAAATCATCAATATTATATTCTTTGCTAAACAATGCGTTGTCTCCTATCCCGAGCATCTTGTTGTTGGCGGGTGGCACAGCCGTGCGAAGGCGTAGAGAACCAGTTAGCGGCCTTCTAATAAACGAACTATAATCGTTAATAATAGAATGTGCGAGCGCGAGCTATCCAGCCAACAGGAGAGGCCGACGTCTCAAAGAAGTGAGATTTCCCATAGAATGCTAGTCAAACGTTCCAGTCCCGCTCAGCGACGACGCCACGAGCGGACTCGAGGCGTGGCGGATTCGCTGGTATGGGTGGTATGGGTCAGTTGATTAACGCCCGCTGGGTCGCGGACGTCTCTGTCCTCCGGCAGAAGCAGGGCCGGCTCGTGCGCCAACCGCCCGCAGTTCAGCAACTGGGTGCGGGCGGACGGATCCTCGGAATTTCCGAGCCAGGCGGGCCGCTACCCTCTCTATGTTTTGCTGTAATGGCCACGGGCCTAGCGCACAATCGTCTTTTGGCGCTTCTGGCATGATGTCCCGCTGGCGCGTGACAACTACATGAGCAACTTCATGCAGGCGCAGGCTGTATCGATCGGTGCGGACAATTGTCACCCAACGATATTGCATATGCTGAACCAGCATATGCAGAAGTTGATCACCGGATACCTGCCGGAAGACCGCGGGGACCGTTTCGATGCCACCTCCATCGCCCAGTTAGCCGTGTTCGCCTTCGATGGCTTTATTATCAGCCACCACCTCAATTCTGCCTTGGTAAATGATCGAAAGAACACAATGGTCATTTGCGAAATGATCTTGGGCGAGTCTAGTTCGAAAGCGGCGCGCACAACGTCGAAAGGGCCGACCGCCCCGAGCACGAAGAGGCACAAGCGCACACATGAGTCTTACCCCGCGACAGGATGGGAAGATTGTTAACAGCGAACATAAATTGATATTGACAGTCTCCCCGAATTTCGGCTCGCTAGGCTCAACAATTGAAATTACGCGGGAAGCGTGATTGGCTAGCCACTCAGCATTGAAAACAAACCGGTCCCCAGTTCCTTCCCTCAACTCCCACATGCATGGATCAGGAACTGCTGAAACGCCAAAGCCGGCGTATCGAGCCTCGCGCCATTGCGCCACAGCATGCCGGCGTCCATTTGCGGCACTGCATTCAGAATAGGTCGCGCCTCAATCCGCTTGCCCTCCAGCGACCAAGGCCGGAACACCATATCGGACAGAATGGTCACGCCGAAACTATGTGCGACCAGACCGCGCAGTGCTTCCATCGAGCTCGTGCGAAACGCCACGTTCGGCTCTACGCCGTTCTGTTGCCAGTAACGCAGAGTCGACTGCTCTCCTTCGTCCACCGTAATCAGGATGTACGGGTAACCAGCGACATCATTGAGCGACGGCGCACTGAGTTGCGCGAGCGGATGCGTTGGCGAGGTCCAAAGCTGCCTGCGCGAGCGGATTAGCACATGGTGGCTGAAACGCCTGACGTTCTCGACGTTGGACAGAAGCACCACACCGAGATCGACGTCCCCATCGAGCACTGCCTGCTCAATCGATATTCGATCCGTATCGTGCAGATCGATCACGACATCAGGATACGTTGCGCGAAATCGAGCCAGCAGTTCGGGCAGGAAATAGCCGAGCAACGTATACGACGCGGCAACGCGCACGGTCCCCTTCAGATCATGTGAGCGGAACGGTGCTTTATAAACGGCGTCGCGCACGGAATCGAGGATGTGACGCGCGTGATTCAGAAAATCCTGACCCTCAGGGGTCAGCGCGACGCCCTGCGGCAACCGATCGAACAGCCGCGTTCCGAGCGTGTCCTCCAATGCGAGCACCGCGTTCGTGATGGCCGATTGCGATACATGTTCCGCAGTCGCCGCCATCGAAAACTGTCCGCTTTGCGCGGCGGCCACGAAGTAACGCATCTGCCGCAAGGTGATGTCTTTTGACATGTGTTTTTCGAATAGCAGGGTTTGGTATTTGTGATTTTACGATCGAAATTCCGCTTCCTATACTCCCCATCAAATAACATCTCGGAGACTCCCTTCCATGAATGCCCCGCTATCGGCTCCCCTGCGTGAAGCACTTGCCACGGTCTCGCTCGACGATAAATACACACTCGAAAAAGGCCGCGTTTATATGAGCGGCACGCAGGCTCTGGTCCGTCTGCCCATGCTGCAGAAGGCACGCGACGGGCTCGCCGGCCTGAATACGGCGGGTTACGTGTCGGGCTATCGAGGCTCGCCGCTCGGCGCGCTCGACCAAGGTTTATGGAAGGCGAAGAAGCACCTCGAGGAACACAACGTCGTGTTCCAGCCTGGGGTTAACGAGGATCTTGCCGCCACGGCCGTATGGGGAACGCAGCAACTCAACCTGTGGCCAGGCGCGAAGGTGGATGGCGTGTTCGGGATGTGGTATGGCAAGGGGCCGGGTGTCGACCGCACGGGCGATGTCTTCAAGCACGCCAACGCCGCGGGCACCGCTCCGAATGGTGGCGTCCTCGTGCTCGCGGGCGACGATCACGCGGCGAAATCGTCGTCGGTCGCGCACCAGTCCGAGCATATGTTTGTCGCGAGCGGGATTCCAGTGCTCTATCCGGCGAGTGTCCAGGAGTATCTCGACTACGGCCTCCACGGCTGGGCGATGAGCCGTTACTCAGGTCTGTGGGTCGCAATGAAGTGTGTGACTGACGTGGTCGAATCGAGCGCATCAATCGATATCGATCCAGATCGTTTGCAGATCGTCTTGCCGGACGACTTCGAGATGCCCGAAGGCGGGCTTAACATCCGCTGGCCCGATCCGCCCCTCGCACAGGAAGCGCGACTGCTCAACCACAAGTGGTACGCGGCGCTAGCGTATGTTCGCGCAAACAGGCTAAACCGCATTGTCATCGACAGTGCCACACCGCGGCTTGGCATCATGACCGCGGGAAAAGCGTATCTGGACACGCGCCAGGCGCTCGCCGATCTGTCGCTCGATGACGAAACCTGCGCGCGCATCGGTATTCGCCTGCTGAAGGTGGGCTGCGTGTGGCCTCTCGACGCGCAGAACGCCCGCGATTTCGCGACCGGTCTCGACGAAATTCTCGTCGTCGAAGAGAAGCGCCAGATCCTCGAGTACGCGCTGAAGGAAGAACTGTACAACTGGCGTGACGACGTTCGCCCCAAAGTGTTCGGCAAGTTCGATCAACGCGATGACGAAGGCGGCGAGTGGTCGGTGCCGCGCGGCCAGACCTTGCTACCGGCGCATTACGAGCTCTCCCCCGCACTGATCGCGAAGGCGATTGCGCGGCGTCTGGCGAGGGCCGATCTGCCAGACGATCTGCGAGCACGGATTGAAGCGCGCGTTGCCGTCATCGAAGCCAAGGAACGCGAAGCTGCCACGCCGCGCACGGTTGCGGAACGCCAGCCGTGGTTCTGCTCCGGTTGTCCGCACAACACATCAACGCGCGTACCCGAAGGCTCGCGGGCGCTTGCCGGTATCGGTTGCCATTACATGACGATGTGGATGGACCGCAATACGGAGACATTCAGCCAGATGGGCGGCGAAGGTGTCGCCTGGACCGGTCAGATGCATTTCACGAACGAGCGTCACGTGTTCGTGAATCTCGGCGACGGCACCTATTTTCATTCGGGTCTTCTGGCGATTCGCGCCTCGATCGCGGCGAGCGCCAACGTCACTTACAAGGTGTTGTACAACGACGCTGTCGCGATGACAGGTGGTCAACCGGTAGACGGTGTACTGACGGTCCCACAGATCGCATTCCAGGTCGTCGCTGAAGGCGCAAAGCGGGTACTGATCGTCACCGACGAGCCCGGAAAATACGATGCGAGCGTGCGTCTGCCTGAAGGCGTGAACGTGTATCATCGCGATGAACTCGACCGTCTACAGCGTGAGTTGCGCGAAGTCGAAGGCACCAGCATTCTGATCTACGATCAGACCTGCGCGACAGAAAAGCGCCGGCGTCGCAAGCGGGGCACCTATCCCGATCCGGCCAGGCGCGCTTTTATTAACGACGCGGTATGTGAGGGGTGCGGCGATTGTTCGGTGCAATCCAACTGTCTTTCCGTCGAACCGCTGCATACGCCACTCGGCACCAAACGCAAGATCAACCAGTCGTCATGCAACAAGGATTTCTCATGCGTGAACGGCTTTTGCCCAAGTTTCGTCACGGCTGAAGGCGCACAGGTGAAGAAGGCCGCCAAGGACACTTCAGGCGGAGCATTGCCGGACTTTTCAGCGCTCCCTCGACCCGCTATTGCTTCTTTGTCGAAGCCTTACGGCGTGCTGGTGACGGGCGTCGGCGGTACCGGCGTGGTAACGATCGGTGGCTTGCTCGGGATGGCAGCCCACCTCGAAAGCAAGGGCGTGACAGTACTCGATATGGCAGGCCTCGCGCAGAAAGGCGGCGCCGTACTGAGTCACGTGCAGATCGCCGCGACGCCGGATCAATTGCACGCAACGCGGGTTGCCACTGGCGAGGCACGCCTGATTCTCGGCTGCGACGCCATTGTCTCGGCTTCCGCCGAAGTGCTCGCTCGCACGCAACGCGGCATAACGAAGGCCGTGATCAATAGCGGCGCGACGCCGACCGCGCAGTTCGTCCGCGATCCGCATTGGACCTTTCCCGCCGATCAAACGCAGAACGACTTACGCGAAAGCATGGGCGAGGATTGTGCTTTCCTGGATGCAAACCGGCTTGCGCTGGCGCTGCTCGGCGACACGCTTTACGCCAATCCATTGCTGCTGGGTTTCGCGTGGCAACGCGGTTGGCTGCCAGTCAGTTATGAGAGCCTCGACAGGGCGATCGAACTGAATGGTGTCGCCGTCGAGAAAAACCGCCTAGCGTTCGAATGGGGTCGCTACGTCGCGCACCACGGCGAAGCCGCGACCGATACTTTTGCACCTCGTACCGGCCAGCAGCAGGCGATCGTCGTACAGATGCCAGAGTCGCTGGATCGACTCATCGAACGTCAGGTCGAACGGCTCACGCTTTACCAGAACGAGCGCTACGCGGCGCGGTACGTCCAGGTCGCCGAGCGCGTGCGAGCAACGGAAAATGCGTTTGCCGCAGGCGCGAAACTACGTCTCACGCCAGTTGTTGCGCGCAATCTCGCGAAACTGATGGCCTATAAGGACGAGTATGAAGTTGCGCGTCTCTACGCGGATCCGGCTTACATGGACAAACTACGCGCGCAATTCGAAGGCGAACCCGGACGCGACTACAAACTCGTATTCCATCTTGCTCCGCCGTTGCTCGCGAAACGCGCCGAAGATGGACATCTGAAGAAGCAGCGGTTCGGCCAATGGACGCTCACGATGTTCCGTACGCTGGCAAAGCTAAAGTTCCTGCGCGGCACAGCGCTCGACGTATTCGGCAAGACGGCAGAACGCCGTAATGAGCGGGAGCTGATTGAGCAGTACATCGCACTGATGGAAGAGCTATGCCTGTCACTCGACAGCACGAACTTCGATCTCGCGCTGAAACTCGCCAACCTGCCGGATGAGATTCGCGGCTTCGGTCACGTCAAGGAGCGCAATGTCCACGCAGCTGGCATAAAACGGGAAAAATGGCTAACTGAATATCGGACCGTCGCCGCTACCGTCGCGAAATCGTTGGATCCTCAAACTGCAGAGAAAGTAACGACTTCGACGATGGTGTAGTTGGAGATAGCGTGGCGGAATGAGTACCGCATTGACACAGAACGCTCACTTCCGCAGCGCCGTTCCACGCTCTTTCAAAAGGTAACTATGTCCCTTACCCATTCACCACGGCAACTTCCGGCAGACACGATGCCTGTGCTGCGCGTTGTTCCTCAACCCGCGAGCGCCAACGTCCACGGCGACGTATTTGGCGGTTGGATCATGTCGCACGTCGACATCGCCGGGTCGATTCCCGCTAGCCAACGCGCGAATGGCCGTGTGGTCACCATCGCGGTCAATTCCTTCACGTTCAGGCAGCCCGTATTCATCGGCGACCTGTTGAGTTTTTATGCCAAAATCGTTCGCGAAGGGCGGACGTCGATCACCGTCAATGTGGAGGTGTTTGCTCAACGCATGGGCATGGCAGCGGATGTTGTTAAAGTGACAGAGGCGACGCTCACGTTTGTCGCTACAGACGAAAATCGTACGCCGCGCCCTTTACCGCCCGTCGGCGAAAATTCAGCTGCCGCCGCCAGCAGCACCGCGGGCGCATCAAAAAAGAATCCAGCCGTCGCCTGCTGACACAAAACGGGTGTGGCCAGCGATGCGTGGTCGTCTGTGCGTTCGCCATTGAATCGACAATGGAGCGCCCTTCGGCGCCCAGGCTATCGGCTTACGAGGCCGGTTAAACTCTCATGAATGAACCTTCAGTGTCACGAGATCCCGTGCCGTTATTCATATTCAACGCGGGCACGGCCGGCGACCGCTTTCTCGATGATATCGGCGAGCTGCTCGACAGACTGGTAGTCATCGGGTAGCCGGCTGGTCGCTATCCGCAGATGGCCCGCGCTTTGCGGAGTGACGAAGCATTTGCTTCCCGCTCCAACACTGACGCCGAACGAGGCAAGATTCAGCAGCGTGGCATTCTCGTCAGCAACAGGCAACCAGAGAACAAATCCGTCTCCTTCGTCGGTCGGCATTCCTCGCAGGTTCAGCGCTTCCCGCAAGCGCTGGCGTCGTTGGGCATAGCACAGTCGCGCCCGATCAATGATCGATTCAGTTTCCGGGTCTGTAATGAGGTACGCAACCGCTTCCTGCAGAATGCGGCTAGTCATCGCCGTGCCATGGGAACGCATTTGCCGTGCTCGTTCCACAAGCTCCGCGGAACCGGCAATGATGCTTGTGCGCAAATCCACACCGTATGTCTTGCAGTAAGCGCGCACGTAGAGCACGCGATCAGGCAGATAACTTCCCATGCTGGAGACGTCTGCCGTTGCTATCGGGCCGATGTTGTCATCTTCCACTACAGCGACTCTGTCATCATGATTCGATATCACATCGGCCAGTTCCTTTATTCTTCGGTCGCTTACGCGATGGCCAAGAGGAACCTGGGCGCGGGGCTGATAGACGAAGGCCGATGGGTTGTACCGCAAGGCAGACTTCAGTCCATCGGGCAATGGACCTTCCCGATCGCACGGAACACCAATAAGCTGGATCCCAAGGGCCTTAAACGCGTCCAGGATTCTGGGGCTCGTCGGCTCCTCGATAGCGACAACGCACCCGCGCTTTGATACCGCCTCAAAGGCCAGCAGCGCTCCTTCTGTGCCACCGCCGGATGCAGTCCAAGCGTCCGGCTTGAACGGAAAGGTCGGCCGCGCGGCAGCGACAAGTGCATTGCTGATCGCCTCGCTGTCAGGCGCGTTAAGCGTCGCGCTCTGCAGGCTTGCCAACAGCGCTTTTCCCAAGTGAGGTTGCAGGTTCGGTTCTGCCGTACCCTGCGCCAAATCAACGGAATACCACCGGCTAGACGCCACTGGCATCGCACCGCTCTTTGCGGTCTCCCCGGTGGCGACAATTGTGCCGCCTCTGCGCCGCGTGACGATCAGCTTGTCAGCGCGCAATTGCGCCCAGGCATCGGCGACGGAACCTACACTAACCCCTAGCTCGCGGGCAATATCTCGCACAGTGGGAAGCGGTGCTCCTACGTGAAGGTACCCGCTCCGAATGAGCTCGGTCATCCTGTGCCGAATGCCGCGCGCGCTCACATCGTCAATCTCGTCTCTCAGCCAACGAGTTGCGTCGGTAGTTTGATTCCGTTGCGTCATAAGTCCTGATGTCCCGTCGGATAGATACGTGCTGCCGGCAAAAGATGTCTCGTGATGCCTTGCACACAATCCCAAGTCCGCAAGCGGCGCCGGTTGTGTGACAGCCACCGCCCCAATTTCGCGACGATATCACGCGCCCTTCTTCGCGCCGCCGATATCTTCACAATCCCACCCCAAGATCGGCCCTAATTTCGTTATGCGAGGTATTTATGTTCATATCTCATTTATGAACATATTACCAGCGTCTGGCAAAAAAGGTGAAACTGCATGCACGCCGAAGCTACTGATTGGATCGCACACGGGCTGGTGAGCAGAAGAACTTTTCCTCGTTACAAAACAACGCGACGTGCCGCGCCCGCAGGTGCCGGATGCCAATGACCGCGGCAGGTTTTCTCCCAGTATGTTCATAACCATAGCAGCAATCAATCTTTGACTCAAAAAGAGTGTTCACATACATTCACCTCGATCTGTGAACATTTAAGAACGTAACCGGAAGGAAAATTATGAGCAAGTCAAGCACCGTCGTTGCCGCGATCGGCGCGATATTGATCGCTTGCCTTGTGACAGGCTCGTTCATCAAGAAGGTGGATAGCCAGTCGATGCCACCGCGCCCCAAACAAGGCGCCGTGCACGGCGGCACCTTGCGCGTCGCTATCAGCAAGCTGCCTCCATATAATCTGATTCCCTTCGACAATAGTTGGACCGGTATCTTTCTGAATCAGTTCGAATCCCTGATCAAAGTTGACGGTAGCCTCCATTACTATCCTTCGCTAGCCAAGTCCTGGGAAGTCTCCAGCGACGGGAAGACCTACACATTTCATCTGAGGCACGATGTCCTGTTCCAGGATGGAGACAAGTTCGACGCGAAAGCGGTGAAGACGACTTTCGATGCCCTTTACAATGGAACGCTTGCAAGGGTCGAGTCGTATAAGGACGGTGTGTTCCGGCAGCTTAAAGTGGTTCGAGTTATCGACGACTACACTGTTCAGATTCAACTGCACAGTCCAGATGCAGCGTTCCTGACCAATATTGCTACCCTGGCTGGCTCGATCGCCTCGCCTACCTCGATCAAGAACCTGCAGAAAACCGACCTTGGCAACAGCCTTAAAGGAACTGGGCCGTTCGAGCTTGCCGAGGTCATCCCTGACCAGCGACTCGTTTACAAGCGCTTCGACAAATACAACTGGGCTGCCGGCAACGCCAGACATACCGGGCCGGCATATCTCGACAAGGTTGTCGTCGAAAAGGTTTCGGACTCGGCGGTACGCGCGGGTCTGCTCACGTCAGGGCAAGTAGATCTGATCGATAGCGTCGATCTCAACGATATACCCCTGTTCAAAGATAACCCAAATTTCCAGTTTGTCTCCGTCCCTGAGAACGGCGTACCGTGGGTCTGGTACTTCAACGTGAATGGGTTCGCGACAGACGACATTCGCGTCCGGGAAGCCGTGCAGGATTCCCTGGATGTCGACTCTCTGGTCAAGAACATTTATCAAGGTACGGCAAAACATGCCTGGTCACATATACCGTCGACTTCTAATTTTTATAGCACCCAACTTGAAGGAGCCTATTCGAATCACGTGGCAAGAGCGAATGCTCTCCTTGACGAGGCTGGATGGACGGGTCGAAACAGCGAAGGAATCCGCACGAACGCCAAGGGTGAACCATTGGAGCTCGTGCTTCTGGACCGAGGGCTCCCCGGTCGTGACAAGTATTTTACCGAGGCCGCCCAACAGGCTCTTCGCGAGAATGCAAGTATCAAACTGACACTGGATACGGTCGATCAGGCTCAAGGTTTTGCCAAGCGCAAAGAAAATAGATACTCGATATTCCACACCTCTGTCAGTGGATACGACCAGGGAATCAGCTTTATCTACCTGTTCTCTGCCACCGGCGTGATGAACTTTTCGAAGATTCGTGACCCCCGGCTCGATGAACTGCTTACCAAACAATCGGAAGCAATCACCCTTGAAGATCGAACCCGGTACCTTCAGGAAATTGACCGCTACGTGGTGCTTGAGAAGAAGCTCGTGCTCCCCATCGCCGAGCGCCAGAGCAACGTCGCTGCAAAATCTACAGTGCATAACGTGGATACAAGTTTTGCGTTGAAGCGGCGCTACATTGGACCCTATGCCTACGATATCTGGATGAACTAAATAGTCTTGTTCACGGGGCTTTGCTTCCCATTGCTCCGCGGCATGCCCGCGCAACAAGGGCATGAATACAACGTCTTTTCACATTTGAAAGGCAAGATCAATGAGTCAACATCGGCATGTAATACTTAACCTGAATCCAATTCCCGGTGGTGTCTACGCTAGCGCCTGGCGGACAGGTGAAAGACCGGCCGCGTCATTTGTCGCCATCGACCACTTCGCGGAGTTGGCCAGAATTGCCGAGCGAGGCAAGTTCGACGCGCTGTTCCTTGCCGATGGAGGCTATTGGTCCCCTAAGGCGGAGTATCAGACATTCCGCCCCCTGGATCCAACGGTCGTCTTATCCTATGTCGCCGCAGTAACCTCAAAGATCGGCTTGATCGCGACGGCGTCGAGCAGCTACAACACGCCATACAATCTCGCGCGTCGCATTCTGAGCCTCGATCACGTTAGTCGCGGCCGAGCCGCATGGAACATCGTGGTCACAGCGGGAGATGACGCGGCGCGGAATTTCTCTCTTGATGCCGCGTTGCCTAAAGAGGAACGCTATGCAAGAGGCAAGGAATTCCTTGAAATCGTCAAGGCGTTATGGTTGAGCTGGGAACCCGACGCGCTTGTTGCTGATGCGGAGAACGGCCGATATGTCGACGGCGCGAAGGTACATCCAATCAACTACGTGGGCGAGCATTTCAAGGTTCAAGGGCCGTTAGTGACACCTCCCAGCGTCCAGGGATCTCCTTTGATCGTCCAGGCCGGGGGCTCGGAAGCCGGGACCGAGCTGGCAGCTCGTTTCGCGCACGCGGTTTATTCCACCCAGCCCTTTCGGGAGGATGCGTTCAAATATCGGGCGGAGTTGCGCAGCCGGGCTCAGGCTCAAGGAAGAAATCCGGATGCGATTAAACTCATTCCCGGACTGATTACCATCGTCGGTTCAACCGAACGTGAAGCGAAGGAACGTTCCGAACATCTTCTTTCACTTATTCCGTTGGAAGTGGCGATTGCCGAGCTTGCTTCTCGTACCCTTTTGCCAAAAGACCTATTCTTCGCGCATCTGGATAGTGAGCTCCCGTGGGACGTCATACCTCAGGCCTTACTAACAGGGGTAGGACACACGGGGTCGATCCTGCGGCAAGCGCGAGCCGAAAAACTCACCGGTCGCCAACTTGCCCTAAAAAACGCCGCTGTCGAGATGCATGCCGTGGCTGTTGGCTCAGCGGAACAGATCGCAGACAAAATCCAGCACTGGTTTGAAACAGAATCCGTTGACGGTTTCAACATCATGCCTGCCGAGCTTCCTAAGGGAATCTCCGATTTTGTCGACCACGTCGTACCAATTTTGCAGGATCGTGGCATTTTCCGCCGCGAGTACGAGCACGACACGCTGCGTGGTCACTACGGACTCGGACTGAACGATTAGCCCCCTGCCGGCCCTCTCCCAAATATGACATGAAACCCAACGATGACATTTACAAATAAGCGACGTCCTGAGCGTAATCCGTTGCTCGAGCCGAATTTCGAATCGAATCCAGTTATTTCCGACTTCCTCGACAAGCTCCAGAGCGGAGCTGCGGAACGGGAACGACTTCGCCACCTACCGCGTTCCGAGATCAGGGAAATTGCGGAAGAGGGTTTGGGTTCGGTGCGTGTATCCATCGAGTGTGGCGGACATGGCTGGAGTCTCAACCATCTCTTCCGTTTCATTTACGCTCTCAGCGTGGCTGATCCAAATATCGCTCACGCGCTGCGAAATCATTACCTTCACGTCGAACTACTACTCACCTTTCCCGAAGGAGAGTGGCGAAACGAGAGACTGCGGCGTGTCGTGAACGGTGCAATTCTTGGTGGTGCCAACTCCGAGAACCACCAGACCAAGATGGGCATCATCGATACGAGCTTACAACCCGGTGACTCAGGGTATCTGTTGAACGGCAAGAAGTTCTACAGCACCGGCAGCATTTTCTCCGACTATGTTTGGGTTTCTGCCACTGACTCTCACGGAGTCCAACAATGGATTGACTTACCCTCCACTAGAGATGGCATCACATTTGTCGATGATTGGGATGGCTTCGGACAACGTTTGACAGGCAGCGGCACGACCCTATTTGAGAACGTACTGGTATCAGAGGACGATATTTCGAAAGAAGACATCATGCGTGGCGACCGACTCCCCAAGCAGAGTGTCTTTGGTCAGTTATACATGACCACTGTTGTCGCGGGAATTGTGGGGAATATCGCCGCTGATGCAGTAGAACTCTTGCGTACACGAAAAAGGAACTACCAGCACGGTTCCGCGGAGCGACCGCAGGACGATCCTCTACTGCTTGAGCAGATCGGCTATCTCTCCTCTTACGCGTATGCTGCCAAAGCTGCTGTCGAAGCTGCCGTTCCAGCGCTCGCAAGGGTCACAGACGCGTTTCATGCAGATGAGGATTTTGGATCAGCCGGTGAGACCGCCTCGCTTGCCGCAGCCAACGCCAAATTGACGGTGGACGAACTCGCGCTCAAAGCTGCATCACTGCTGCTTGATGTCGGGGGAGCTTCCGCGACCAGTGAAAAGCTAGGGCTCGACCGTCATTGGCGCAACGCACGCACACTGTCTTCGCACAATCCGCGTGTGCACAAGGCCCGCGGCATAGGCGACCACCTCGTCAACGAGGTGAGCTTGCCGAGAAACTTCTTCTAGATACGGCGACGTGCAGCAGTAATGGGATACGCTATGAACGAAATCCACAAAGGCAAGCGGCGCCAGCTAGAATCCTGCGCGTGCGAAATTGGCGTGAGCGATTCTGAGATCAATTGTCTTGATTCTAACCACAGCTCGTCTGCAATCTCCGCGCGCAAGCACTTGCGGAATGGCCGGACACGACTCTGCAAGTTCGTTGCGAAAAAAATCGCGGTCTCCCTGATCGTCCTGTTCGCTGCGGTAACGCTCGTTTTCTTTTCGCTGCAACTCGCGCCTGGCGACGTCGTCGACGCTCTGGTCGGCAACGCCGCCACCGATGTCTCGCGTGAGGCGGCCGCTGCCGAATGGGGCTTAAATAGACCTCTTTACGAACAGTATCTGTCTTATATCGGACGGGTAGTGAGTGGCGACTTTGGTCAATCGTATACGCTCTCAACCCCTGTTGCCACTGCCATCGCCACACGTATCGTGCCTACCTTTGAGCTGGCCTCAGCTGCCGGGGTTATCGCTATCTGTTTTGCGTTGATCGTCATTGTATTGACGGGAACGGGTACACCGTGGGCCGCTCGAATCGCATCTTTCGTTGAGCTGCTCCTGGTGTCCACGCCAACTTTCTGGCTTGGCATCCTGCTCATGTTTCTTATGTCATTCAAGTTAGACCTATTGCCCGTTGTGGGGGGGAATCCATTTCTTGTCGTGATTCTGCCCGCTGCCGCGCTGGGTTTGCGCATGGCAGGCGAGCTTATTCAAATCATGCGCAACGCCATTAATAAAGCTGTTGGCGAGCCGTTTGCGCTATCAGCCAAAGCTCGCGGCATTTCGGATATCGGGTTCAGCATTCGTCACGGTCTGCGGCATGCCGCACTACCGGCGATCACTGTCGCCGGCTGGCTAGTTAGCAGCCTGCTAACAGGTACATTTGTGGTAGAGCAACTCTTCGGGCGATCCGGCATCGGCACGTTGACGGTGAAGGCCGTCTTGTCACGAGACACGCCCGTAGTGATGGGGGTTTCCCTTCTGGCTGGCTTTGTTTACGTCGCCGTAAGCAGCGTCATTGACATCATTTATACGCTTATCGATCCCCGACTGCGGGACGAGGCGGAAACTGCTCATGGGTAAGACAATGCCTGGTATTTTCACCGAGACGTGGATGTCCCGAGAGCGTACCCCCAAGTGGCGCTTGATCACTAATCTGGACATCTGGCTTTCCGCACTATTCATTGCTTTGACTATCCTCGCGGTCGTTGCGCCATCGTTGATAGCGGCACAGAGCTCAACGGCCCCGAATTTCTCAGCGATGCTTCAGCCCCCAAGCTGGGACCATTTCTTTGGAACAGATTCGCTTGGCCGCGATCTGTTTAGCCGGACAATCCACGGCGCGCGTTACTCCGTACTGATTGGACTTGGAAGCGTGGTGCTGGCCCTAGCCGTCGCTATGCCGCTGGGTATCATCGCCGGCGTGAGCCGCCCGTTGGTAGACCAGGCAATCGTGAGGCTTCTCGACGTGATCGCCTCTTTTCCCGAACTACTCCTCGCGATCCTTGTGATCGCGTTGCTCGGCCCCGGTCTTGCCAATCTGATCGTAGCATTAGGGGTCGCCTCGATTCCAAAGTTTGCCCGCGTCGCCCGAGCGCAAACGCGCACTGTGATGACATCCGGTTATGTGGAGCATGCGAGAACGCTCGGACAGGCGCGGACCCGAACGATATTGCGGCACGTTCTGCCGAATGCCATAGGGACACTTCCGGTTCTCTCGACGCTTGGCCTCGGGTATTCAATCATCAATGCAGCAGGTCTCAGCTTCCTCGGTCTTGGCCCCCGGCCACCAACCCCCGAGTGGGGTTTCATGCTCTCGGAAGCGATCAGCAATCTGCGAATTGCCTGGTGGGCGGGTGTTTTTCCCGGTGCGATGATCACGCTTCTTGTTATCTCGCTCACTGTTCTCGGCAAACGCGCCCAATCGATCTATGAGAAGCGGAGGTTGCATTGACCCTCAGTTCAAGTTTCCGACAGCCTCTCGCTGTGGTGCGCGATCTTTCGATTTCATTTGCCGCACCGAACCGCGGCGAGATCATGGCCGTGCGCAATGTCTCGTTCGACGTTTACCCTGGGGAAATTCTCGGCGTAGTCGGTGAGTCCGGCTCGGGAAAATCCGTCACCATGCGCTCGCTTGTCGGCCTTGCCGGACCGGGCGCCCGTGTTTCTGCTCGCAAGCTTTACGTGGTTGGGCAAGACACGCAGAAGCTCTCCGAACACCAGTGGCGCAACCTGCGCGGTAAGGAGGTTGGCCTCGTACTTCAAGACGCGCTGGTTTCACTTGACCCACTGCGCAATGTGGGCAGCGAGGTGGTCGAGGCTATCCGTGCTCCCGGAGGCGTGTCTGCCCAAGTAGCGAAGGCGCGCGCCTTAAAGCTCCTTGCGGACGTCGGAATTCCGGAACCCGAATTGTATGCCCGGCGCTTCTCACATCAGCTTTCGGGCGGATTGCGGCAACGGGCACTGATCGCATCAGCAATCGCAGCACAGCCAAAGCTAATTATTGCCGATGAGCCAACCACCGCTCTCGACGTTAGCATTCAAGGGCAAATCGTTGCTCTCCTTAAGAGTCTTGTCGAGCGAGGCGCCGGACTGGTGATTATCAGTCACGACATCGGTGTGATCGGCCGAATTGCGGATCGGATCATCGTGATGCGGGAAGGTGAGGTTGTCGAGGCCGGATTGACTCATGCAGTTCTGACCCAGCCGGCACATCCGTACACCCGTCGCCTGCTCCATGCAATTCCATCCGGCATGACTAAAGGGTATCGTCTTTCGCTCCCCAGTCCATTACCGTCTACCAATCTTCATTCACCGCGAGGCCTCAAACTCGGCGATCGCAAGCCCATTACTGACGAAGTGATTCTCGCAGTTAGCGGTTTGAGAAAACGGTACGCGAATGTAGATGGAACCTTCAAAAATGCCGTCGAGGACGTTTCATTCGAGATCAGACGCGGAGAAACTGTAGGTCTGGTAGGAGAGTCGGGCTCCGGCAAAAGCACGGTGGCGAGACTCATCATGGGAATGCTACGGCCCGATCGAGGAGCAATACGTCTCGATGGGCTGCCCTGGTCAGCGCTACCCGAAGCGGAGCGGCGCGATCGGCGTGCCGCGATCCAAATCGTCACACAGGATACCTTGGGGGCATTTGATCCACACTACTCCGTCGAACGCAGCGTCACTGAAGCCATCAACGAAACGCGTATGCTTGATCGCACGGCCGTAGCGGCTGAGGTTGTCAAGCTTCTCGACTGGGTGGGACTCTCCCGACGTCATCTACATAAGCAATTGCGGGAGTTGTCCGGCGGAGAGAGGCAGCGCGTGGCCATCGCTCGAGCACTGGCCACCAGGCCCCGTTTATTGCTATGCGATGAACCAGTATCTGCTCTCGATCTTTCCATCCAGGCACAAATCCTCGATCTGTTGTGGGACTTGCAATCTGAAACGTCGCTTTCCTATCTCTTCATTTCGCATGACCTCGGTGTCGTTCATCACCTGAGCGACCGTGTGCTAGTTATGCGAAATGGGCGCGTTGTCGAAGCTGGCGCTGCGATGGAGATTTTTAAGAATCCCCGGCATCCTTATACTGCTGAACTGGTATCGGCCGTTTCAACTGTTCCTCTAGTCATGGTTCCCGCATAAGAGCATGTCCGCCTGAAAAAACGTGATGGCACCGACTGTGAAATGTCAGGAACGATGACCAAACGCCCTCCCACTCTTAAACCTAAATTCATAAGGATTAGATATGAGCATTGACAACGATCTTCTAAAGACTTCCAAGCCCGGATATGAGCAGGCCTACGTCGAATTATTTGGCGAGGTTCCCGGGTCTGTTCGCAAACGCTGGTCCACCGTCGAACCCCTCGGCCGAGGGCAGGTCGCGGCGTTGTTGGAAGAACTGCGCTCCCAAGTCCTCCTTCAAAGTGCTCTAGGACTAAAGGCCCAACAGCTCGTCCAATTTGGCCAATTGGTCGTGCTGGGTAAAGAGCATGCCGCGACGCTGCACGCCTGGGCAGCGCTCCGAGCGGGTGCCACGCGGTCAGATCTACTTGCCGTCGCCGAAACCGCCCTGATAACGGTCGGCGTGGCGGGTTATACACTTGGTATCGAGATCATTGCAGCACTGGAGACGAGCAATGTCTGATTGTTTCCGTCTCCTGCATCAACAGAATTGGAAATCGTGCCATGTCGATTGAGATTTTGGAGCATGAGGCACGGCGAGCCTTCGCCTTTCTGGGAGATGAGCCACAAAACTGGGTCCCGCAGACCAATGGAGTGGACCATGACGTGGTCGTTGTAGGCGCTGGTCAAAGTGGCGTAGCAGTCGCTGCGTCTTTGCGCAGAGCAGGTGTTCACAACGTCATAATTTTTGACGACTCTGAACCCGATGCTCCGGGAATGTGGCGGGACAAGGCCTATATGTCGACCCTCCGAACGCCGAAAGCCAACATCGGTCCCGAGATCGGGATTCCTAACCTCTCCTACAGGAGCTGGTTCGAAGCGCAGTTTGGTGAGGACGCCTATTCAGCTATCGAGCTGATCGACCGGATCTCCTGGGACAATTATCTCCGTTGGCTCCGTCGACTTCTGGGAGTCGAGATACGCTTCCAGACGAAACTCACCTCGGTCAAAGGGGTCGGCACCGCGCTCGACCTTTCCCTTGATACGCCAGGAGGTCACCGCACGATACGGACGAGGAAGCTCGTGCTTGCTACGGGAGTGGCAGGCATCGGCAAACCCGATATCCCGGACGTCATACGCAAAGGGCTGCGGCCCGATCGTTACGCACATGCCTACTCCGTTCTCGACGCTTCAAAAGTCGCCAATTCCCGGGTAGCCATTCTGGGTGCCGGCTCGTCAGCATTCGACGCTGCTGCTTTCGCTCTCGAGAACGGCGCCGATGAAGTGAAGCTCTTTTGTCGTGCGGAGGACCTGCCAAGGTCAACCAGTCTCAGGGCCATCTCTTACCCAGCCATTGAGCACTTCCACCTTCTTCAAGACAGAGACAAATGGAGCATTGCGCAGTTAATCAAAGCACGCGGCTCGGTACCGACTGCTGCTTCCATTGCTCGCGTCAAAGGTTTCGACAATTTCGGCATCTACCTTAGTTCACCGTGGGACGCGGTATCGGAAGAAGATGGAAGTATCCTAATACGAACTCCGAATAGTTCCTTTTCATTCGATTTCGTTATTCTAGGGACCGGCTTCCGCATTGACCCACAGCTGCCACCCGAACTTTCAGAGATAGCCTCAGAGATTGCAATTTGGCGGGACCGCTTCGATCTTCCTGCGAACGAAAGAGACGCGAATCTGGGTTGCTATCCGTATCTAGGGTCGGGCTATCGGTTCCTGGCTCGCAATCCAGACCGGTCTCGTTTCGTTGAGAATATACACTGCTTCAATGCCGCCGCGCTGCCTAGCTTTGGTCGGCTGCTGGGCGATGTCGCCAGTCTTCGGACAGGTGTTCCGCGCCTCGTTGAAGCGATCTCATCGGATCTCTTTTCCGCTGATGAAGCACTTCACGTTGCCAGATTCAGCGCAACGCCGCCGGATGATCTCACCGGTGAGGAATATCGGCTTCTTGTCCGAGACCCGGTCAACGAAAAAGGGGATAGCGTCTCCACGATGGGAGGCGACTGAGCAGAAACGAATTCCTAAAGATCCTATCTAAATTCGCGAGTGGCGTTCTGGTCTCTCGCTGCGTAATCAGCCTATGAGGCACGGCGATTCGAACCGATACTCTCTCTGGCATGCTGCTTCGAGCCGTGGCATTTCTAAAAGAAGCGCCGCGGAGCCGCCTCACGCACGTGACTCTGCCAATAGAACGGATTGTATCGTTCGCTTGTTTCTACGCCGGGTAGTCGTACCTACACTAGGCTTTCATATGGATACACGCCATAACCTCCGATCGCCCGCCTGATAGGCTCCTTTGAATGGGACCTCTTGTCGAGCAACAACGACACCTGATGACCCAGTGATGCAGGGTCGGACGAATGATTGCGATTGGGCGTAATTACATCATCTCGTGAAATGCATGATTACCAGCCCACAAGTCTCGTGCCATGTCGCGCAAGCCGCGCATAACATCATGCGAATGGTCAAGCTGCCAGAAAATTTCGAGTGTCCGGTTCAGTGCTGGTTTTTGGTTTCGCAAACCTATTGATCGCGGCCAAAACAAGGTCAGCGGCATCTCTCTCTATCGATGGACATCTTCAAGAGCACCTCGCCGCATTGGAAGATAGTTCGTTTCGCATTGATTTTCTAACAACATCAAGCATATGGATATCAGGATCAGATAAATAACCTGACCTTGAATACATTGATCCGATTTACGAAATAGTCTTGACCAAATACGTCAAGGATTAGGAAAATATTATGCAAGCAGCTGCTGACATCTCTGTCGTTAGCGAAATTTGACGTCGTTCAGGACACCAATTCTCCGCTGACGGACCAACTGTCTCATCTGCAAACATTTTATCCCGATCATCTCATTTCCCCTTATTTCGTATTCCTATGAAGAAGATTTTTTTTGCTTTCAGCATTCCCTGTTTCTTGGCCGGAACCGCGAGCGCACAGAGCAGCGTCACGCTATACGGCATCGTAGCCGGCAACGTCACATATGCAAATAACGTACAGATTGGGGCAACGCCCAGCTCGGGGAAGCCCATCGGGGGAGCACAGGTGGCCCAACTCGACGGAAGCTCCTCGGGACTGGGAACAAGCCGTTGGGGTGTGAAGGGCAGCGAGGATCTAGGCAGCGGAATAAACGCAATTTTTCAACTCGAGAGCGGACTTAATATCAACAACGGCACGTTGGGGCAAGGTGGCACCGAATTCGGGCGGCAGGCGTGGGTCGGCTTTTCCGAAAGCCGTTACGGCAGGCTCACTTTGGGACGCCAAGGCGACACGTCCGTCGAATTCGTATCCCCGTTGCTGTACGCATTTTCCTGGGGCAACCTCGCGATCCGTCCGGACGACTATGACAATCTGAACTTTACACATCGCATCAATAATTCGATCAAGTATCTATCAGCCTCATACAACGGCCTTCGGTTTGGCGCGCTGTACAGCTTGGGCGGTGCCGCAGGCAGCCCCGGACAAAATCAGGTGTGGTCGGCGGGTACCAGTTATACCGGTGCTGTCTTTTCGTTTGCAGCGTCAGTCAGTAGCGCCAGGAATCCGAACAACTCACTGTATGGCACCAACGCGAATGCAAGCGCCACAGGCAATAACTTTGGTTCAGCGGGGTCTTCGACGACTGCTGAATCCAACCCAGCGATTGCCGGATTTGCATCTGCCGAGAGGCAGCAGACTATCTCGGTCGCGACGACCTACACGGCAGGCGCGGTAATTTTCGGCGTCAACTACTCGAATACGCAGTTCCGTGGACTTGGCTCCATGGCCTCCCTCAACACGCTTTCCTATAGTGGCTCGACAACGCTCAGCACTGCTGGCATCAACTTACGCTACCAAGCGACGCCGTTCCTGCGCTTCGGGACGTCATTCGATTACACGTACGGTGGGAGCGCCGGTGACAGGACCGGAGCAAAATACGAACAGTGGAATCTCGGCGCCGCCTATTCGTTGTCGAAGGCAACAGACCTATATTTAACCGGTGCGTTCCAACACGCGACTGGCATTGACTCGCTAGGAAGGTCGGCGGTAGCCCAAATCGGTTACCTGTCGCCCTCTTCATCGGATAAACAGGTGGCATTCTCCGCGGGCATCAAGCGTCTTTTCTGAGCAGGGCATTGGACTATGGTACCTCGAGACAGCGAGGTACCATAGTCCGCATGCAGTCGGTCGGCAGCTAAATTTCACCCTGCCACTCCGAGCGCCACACAAAAAATGAGATCGTGGCAATTTATTCGCCGACACGCCTTTTGCGTCTTCTCTGGGCGAACGTCCGCCGGAAGGTTTAGCAGGCTTGACGAGAGACTTGTCCACGCGACGAAGTGCATCGGTGTAGATGCCTCGAGGAAAGTTCGCATCCGTAACGCACGCCTCATGCGCCGCTCGTCACGCGCTTTCCGTCGTAATTTACGGCGTAGTGCGCCCTAACCAACCGTGCAAAAGACATCCACGAGAACGCTCGACACAACCTCGCGGCTGCCAACGGCCTCCCCGACCAATGAGACCGCGCGCGTAAACGGATACCACTTACTTCCTCACCAAGTCTTATCTGCCCATCCAGGGAGCGCAACAATTCCTGGCTCACCTCCCGACAACGATTAGTCGATTGCCATTAATCGGTCGAACGTGTGACGGCTATCGATGTCGGAGGTCATCGCTGCGGGTTCTGTCTGGACACCAAAGAAATCCGGAGCAAGCAATGCCTGATTGCCCAGGAATGCGCATTGTTGTGCACAACCCCAACCAGGCGTACAAAATAGTTCCTTTGGGTTGGCGGACTGGAAGCCGGTGGCGTAGAAGGTCAACGTTTTTGGATTGAGACGATAGCCGGATCGTTGCACCCGCCGACCTGCTTGCCATTTCCATTGAAAAGGCACGTCTCAACGAAGTCCCACAGATAGCAGACGAACAACCGATTGGGGCGAATTTGCACCCGCACCAGAAGCTTGGCCGCGGCGATTCAATACGCATACTGCAGACGCCGCTACCCGGCGAGGGTCTGGCCGGGACGCAAAGGTTTCACATACCCTCCACCGTTGTCATCTCGTCCGCTTTTGGCGCGGAGCTCGCTGCCGGGATAGGTCAGAACCCGGCCGGGGAGCAGTCTGGTTGTTGGGTGCGGAGCACACTGTGGCGTTTGCATGCACGTCGGTGCCCGCGCTCACCGGGAGCAGACCCACCAGTCGCTCCGGCGAGAGCGCAATATCCGGGTATCGGCTCCGGAGATATTGCTCGACAGACGCCAGCGCACCGACCAGACCGTGTCTGATGATGTCACCGGAAGAAACGGTCAGCGTCAGCCCATATACATGCTGCCTGAAAGGGTGATAGTACAGGCCATAATGAAAAAGCCAGAGCAGCTCGATTTCCATATCCGACACCCGCCCGATCAGATTTGAGGAAAAACCGAGTTCCCTTCTGATTTCCCTGGCGATCAGCCTAAGCAGCGGCTCCGTGACTTTTTGAATGTATTGCCGGTTGAAATCTCCGCCCTGCAAAGACGCGTGCATATGGATGCGAATCCACTGGAACGTGTACGTCGAGGCCGAATAGTGTTCGAAGAACAATAGCAGCCTGTCGAAGAGCGGGGTGGAACGGTCGGAGATGATTTTTTCCCATCGGCCCACGTCTTGCTGCGTCGTTAGCCGCTCAAATACTGCCGCAATCAGCGCGTCCTTGCTCTCGAAATGTCGATAAAGGATTGCCTGACTTACACCGACACGCTCCGCGAGCGCCCGAGTGTCCGCAAAAAAACCAACTTCTGCAAAATATGCGATCGCATGATCCAGAATGACTTTGCGCCGCTCCTCCCTAGGCATTCTTCGTGAAGTTGTTGCGCTGGACTCAGGACGCGAAGCCATATTGCGAAATATCCTAATAGCAGGGTCGAAATAAAGATCAAAATATTGAAATTCCCGCCATGTGAACCGCCGGACCGCATCGAAGCACTTCCCAACAGCTGGCGACACGGCAGACGAAACCCATGGAAAGATTGTCAAGCAGCCTTTTGGCCCACTTATACGCTATCGTAGTCCATAAACGATATTTGTAGAACAATCCATGTAGTGAGCGAAGGGAATTTTTGTCGGTCGTCGCACGACGACGGTAGCCCCCAGGGCCCTATCAATGCAGCGCCGCCGCTACCCGACGCCTGGCGAGGAACCAGCGACCTGATAAAACTTCAGGAGTGCCGCGGCAAGGGAGCGGGAAATCCCTCAGAATAGGGCCAGCGCGACGGGTGCCACGAATTTCGGCGCGACACCCAAGATATGGCGATTCCCACTGCTTCATCGCCGCCCTTTGTGCGACATACACAATGATCGGACCGAGCGGCCGGACAGTGGCACTCCGCCCGCAGCACAGTATCACCGTACCCTAGAACAAGTGATTGATACCAATCATTGCGCCCGCCTGATTGAAGCCACCCGGAGAATTAAAGTCATAGGTATTCAGAGTGAACGACGTACCGCCGTGGTTCGCAAGAACACCGGCATAGGCATAAAGGCTGGTGGACTTGGAAAGCAGATACGTCGCACCGGTAAGATACCAGGTTGGTTGTCCCTCATTGTCGCTGGTATGATAGTGGGCGACCTCCCCAGTCACGAAGAGCGCTGGCGTAATCATGTATCTCAAGCCGCCAAAGTAGGTATAACCCGGTGGTGAGAGATGCAAGTCGCCACTCACATGAGTATATGAGGCAAAGAGCGTCGCATCACCAATGGCATAGCGCAACGCAAGGTTCACGCGCCGATCGACCTTGGATGAGAGGTCGCTGCCCGCTGCTTCTGTTCCGTGCGACTGCTCATAGACCACAACTGCGCCGAGCGACGCCCCTTGGTACCTCAGCGCGCCACTGGAAAAACGACCAGCGTTAAAATTTCCGGCAACCTGCTGCCCGAAGCCATACATGGCGACAGCGGATATGCCGGCGTAAGTCGGACTAGTCCACTTAATCGAGTTATTTTGGCTGAAACTCGCCACGGGAACATAGTTCGTGGCGCCAGCCGAGTATTCAGCAACATACGTGGGCTCAAAATCGATCGCCTGCTCGGCCAGAATACTTCGCTGAACTCCCGCTGTCAGAGTCCCGAGGCGCTTGCTGTCCAATCCAACGTACGCGTAACGATCGAAGAGTGTTCCGGCAATGTCGGAACTTCCGTTTGCCATGCTGAACCCCGACTCCAGCCTGAAAATCGCGGTGTAACCATCGCCCAAGTCTTCCCGCCCGACCATACCAAACCGACTAGGTTGCTCGTTGCCCGACTGGAACCCAATGGTTCTGCCACCGTTGCTGCCAGCATGCGTCAGATATTGAACGCCCACGTCGACATCGCCGAACAAGGTCACCGACGACTGTGCATGACCTGCCGCACAGGCCACAATACCAAGTAGTGGCAGAAAATGCTTCAAATTCTTCATCACTTTATCTCCTCTCAAGTATTGCGATTTCGTATGAAATAAATTTCAGGCCGTCATAGACACAAATTTCTTCAATACAGTCACATTTATTTTGTTTTCTACTAATTTATTAGAGTCTCTCAGGTTCTGAAAAATCACCAAGCTGCGACTGTCGGGATGTTGATTCAAATGAAAACCCGACAAACGATCAGAGGAATACCGATCCGGGTTTTCCGTGTCCCGTTATCTTTGATAAGGCATCCGAATCAACACGAACGAATAAACCTGGCTTAATGAAAATATCTCAAGGCGCAACCAGATTTGTCTTTGGCTCTGAGTGGATCTGCCCCTCCTCAAGGTCAAGCTTCACCCAGTAACGCATATCCTCTTCCGTCACTTTCGCGACGTAGTGTGGAAGGACGGTGTTAGCAATGACCTCCGGAGGCAGTTTGGTGTACTTGGCGAGATCCACTTTGGCAGCTTGAGGATTCTTCTCGATGAACTGAATAGCCTCACCGATTGCTGCACGGAATCCCTGTACCGCGGCCGGATTGCGCGCGGCCCATTCCCTGGTCGCAGTGAATGGCGTGATCTGGGTGCCTTCCGGCATGATGCTGTCGAAGTATGCCAGGACGCTCGCCCCGCTATTCTGGACCGCGCGCTGAATGAACGGTGCCGCCGTCACAGACGCTTGAACACTCTTTGACTTCAATGCATCTCCAGCCTGCGGCATTCCAACTTCGATAAAGCTAACCTGATTGGGTGCAAGGCCGCTGTCAGCCACGTACTTGCGAGTCAATACATAGGACATTCCACTAATGGCCGGAACGCCAATCTTCTTCCCAACCAGATCTTTACCATTCTTGATGCCGCTATCGGCGGCGACCACGATACCGAAATTCTTCCCGGCTTTCGACGACACGGACGCTCCAGCGATCGCAACCAGATCGAGCCCTCCCTCGTTCGCGGTAAGCATAGCCGCCGGTGGGACGCCCGCCACTTGCAACGATCCGGACTGAAGGCCAGCAAGGATGGTTGAGCTCATTACCGTCGTAGTTGTCGAGTCAAGGCCATGCTTCCTGAAAAAACCCTCCTCCTGCGCGACCCACGCCGGAAGATAGTCTGCCGAGGGTGATGAGGCGATCGCAACTTTTGTCTGGGCGCAAACAGGTACTACAGAGACGGCGAAGCACATAATCGAACAGACCAGCGAAATGCTCTTGCGCATGATTAATCTCTTACAGGTTGTGGTTGGGAATGACAGGAAGAAGTACCGACGACGGGAACTCGCCGCCGGTATGAATGGTTGTCATGCCGCCGAAGACGTCAGCGGGCCGATCAGAATCGACATCATGCAGATGAATCGAACAACCGTGCATCGGCGTGCCCCACATGGAAGGCAGCGGTTCTGGCAAGCGATGATCGAAGTCCTGCCCAGCGACCGTCAGCGCGAGCCGGTAACCCCGTGGCAGGATGATCGAGGTCGGCCAGATCTCGATATCTAGTTCGTACACGTCGCCCGGGAGCAGCAACTGATCCTCGTCATGGACATGCCACGGGCGGTACGGCAACGACCGAGCCAGGTCGAGCTTCCGTCGTGACGCACGCAGCCACCCGAAGCTCACCGGGTTATTAGGATCGGTCGCTCCCGCGAATAGCACCTCGCGACCGTTCGGACCGAACGCACGCAGAGTCAAGAAAACGTCGGCATTTACGGTCGATGAGGACACAAATAGCGTGGCGGACACGGGCCCAGTGATCTCGCCCTCCTGCTCCTGCTCAGGTCCCCAGAATGTCACCCCATGAGACAAGGCATGGAACGCCGCCTTGGCGGGCGCAGCAGACTGACTTCCCAACGACAGCGATGCGGCATCGAGGAAGCTGCGCGTCCAATCCGTTCGCGCCAACGGCCACTCGTGCTCTGTACGCTGAATGAAACCATCGGGACGCCGCAGGTTCAGCATAAGCGGTGGTTCGCGATCCCACCCGTTGTCCTCATCTTTAAGAAAGTGGTCAAAGAAACGTCGCATCAGCGCACGTCCTCCTGTCGTGTAGAACTCGGTCCAGTGTTCGAAATTGTGCATCTCGAGCCACTTCTTCTTCGAGCCAGACCGCACAAACGCCTCGATGTTTCCGCGCAGATGATTCGCGAGCCCACCCCAGTTTCCACGTGACAGCATAGGCACCTCGATATCCTCCAGCACCGGGGTTCGTTCCAGATAGTACGAGTCGGTGGCATAGACGTTCTCGACCTGTTGCTGCGTCAAGTCAGCACGCCGACCTTTCAGCACCTCTGGAGCCTCGGTTTCCGGGCCAGCGATCGAATCCCCTGTATTGGGGTTGATGGGCGCTCGATCACCCGCCCCATGCTGGATCGATTCGACTTGAATCGGATACCAACGCAACATGAAACTACAGAGAATCCCCCCGTGACGGACTGTGTCTCTGTAGAGATCGGCAAAGCCTTCGAACGGACAAATGGCGTGCAGATGGGGAGGCTTAAGAGCCGCCACTTGCCACTGGTTAACCGCGTAGTAAGAAATGCCCGTCAGGCCGATCTTTCCACTGCTCCACGACTGAACGGCCGCCCATTCGATGCAGTTGTAATAGTCCTTCGTTTCCCGGGCGGAGAGACAGTCCAGATATCCCTGTGAACGGCCGGATCCGCGCGAGTCGACGCGAATGCAAATGTAGCCATATGGCACCCAACACTCCGGATCGGCGACTTCAAAAGATTGGTACTTGTTAGTCGATTCTGCCACTGCATCCGGGTGATCGCGCGTCAATTGCCGCCAAACGGGCGCGTAACCGGTCTGCATCGGAAGGCCCTTCGCATAGGGGCCGTGACTCATCAGAACTGGATAGCGGCCCGGGCCAATTGGTCTATAGACGTCGGCACGTAGAACGATCCCGTCTTCCATGGGAATGGGTACATCCCATTCGATGATCATGTCGTCGCGCTGCTCTGTCTTGTGCATTGTGGGTGCCTTTAAGTTATTGAGGTTGCTGCCACCGCAAGAGTCGCCTCTCGGCCATCCCAAGTATCGCGTTGCTCGCGAGGCCAATCAATGCCACGAGTGCAATTCCCGCGAATAGGTCGTCGGAGCGAAAGTTTCTGGCGGCGTAAAGCATCGACAGGCCGAGACCGTCCTGCGAGGCAATCATTTCTCCCACGACGGAAAGCGTGAGTGATGTCGTCATCGACAACCGCATGCCAGTCAAAATGTCGGGCGTCGCATTAGGGATGCCGATCTTCCAGATGAACGCTTGTTTCGACAGCCGTAGGCAGTCGCCTACTTCGAGTAGACGTGGCTGCACATTCGCAAATCCATGCACGGTAGTCAGTAGTACCGGCCACATGGCGCCGAAGGCCACGACTGAAAGCACCATGTTGGCGTTCAAGCCAAAGATCGCGATAGCGAGAGGCAGCAGTGCTGACGCAGGTAGTGGTCGAACGAACTCGAGCATCGGCTGCAACATACGGCGCGCCCCTGGCGAGATACCGATCACGGCTCCCAGCCCGATACCGACAATCGATGCGAGCAGCCAACCAACCAGCATTCGAATAACCGTAGCCAGCGCCTGCGCGCCCACTGTGCCATCCCGCAATCCCGCGGTCAGGACAAGTATTGTCGCTTCGGGCGTCGGAAGAAACAGTCTGTTCACAGCGCCGGAATGGCTGGCAAACCACCAGATAGCCAGCAGCGCGAACAGGAGCGCCAGCGAGTCCACGCCAGCGAATAGCCTGGAACACCAGACCCTCATATGATCGCTCCCATGCGGCGTGCCAGTGCCGTTTCGAGCCTGATGGTCGCGAGATGAATCGCGTATCCGAGAAGGCCGATCCAAAGGAGCCATGCCTGCATCAAGGACGGATTCAGGCTTTGCTGTGCAAACATCATGGCGAATCCCATTCCGAACGGATTGGCTACGATCTCCACTGTGACCGAAGCGATGAGAGCCATACCGATGGCGAAACGCATTGCCAACAGCAGACGTGGGACGATGGCCGGCAAGATTATCTTCAGGCAACGCTGTAGCGGTCCCAACCGCAACAGCGCGCTCAGTTCAAAAAGCTGGTGATCGATCTGTAACACTGCAGCCGTGGTGAAAATCAACGAAGGCCAGAATGTGGCGAACGCGGCAATGCTAATCTCCATGCCCATGCCGAATCCGAGAAGTAGCATGGAAAGCGGGATCAGCGCGATTGCAGGAATAGCCCGAAAGACCTCCACCGAGAGAAAGGCCGCGCGACGGCCACGGCGCCACATCCCAAGGCACACGCCGGTCGAGACACCGAGGAGCGTTCCGATCGCCATTCCGGCCGAAGCCGTGGCAAGCGTGAACAGCGTGGCACCCCAGAGCGATCCATTCGCTCCTGCCCTAAACAAGGCCCAAACTGCGGTAATTGGCGGTGCCAGGGTGTCGCTGCCGACTCCGAGGGTCCTGCAGTACACCTCCGCCGTCACGAGACTGAGCGTGGGCACTATCCACGGGATTGATAACCGTGTGAACCTAGTCATGGCCGTGCTCCAGAAATGCAAACAGTTCGTGGCGCAGCGAAAGGAACTCAGGGTGCTCCTTGGTAGTAAGTTGATCGCGTGGCCGGGGCAGGTCTACCTCCAGCATCTTCGCGATACTTGGTCTGGTCGGTGTAGGGTTGGCCTGCAGCACGATAACTCGATCGCCTAGATAGATGGCCTCCTCCAGATCGTGCGTCACGAAGATCACCGTCAGACGCTCGTCCTGCACAAGGCGAGCAACTTCGTCCTGCAGGCTTTGTCGCGTGAGCGCGTCCAGCGCGCCGAAAGGCTCATCCATCATGAGGACCGTCGGTCGTTGCGACAGACAACGAGCAATCTGTACTCGTTGCTGCATGCCGCCGGAGAGTTGCGCGGGGAACTTTCCGGCGTGACTCAAGAGTCCGACTCGCTCGAGAACATCCGAAATGCGGCTCTTCCGCTCGCCAGAGCGCACGTTCAGCGCCTCGAGCGCGAAGCTAATGTTGCCCGCGACCGTTCTCCACGGCAGCAACGCCCGTCCGTAATCCTGAAAGACAAAGGCAACATCCGACGAAGGTTCGACCACCTCGCGGCCTGCTATACGAACGACTCCCGCCGACGGCTTCGCGAGACCTGCCGCAATCCGTAGCAACGTCGTTTTGCCGCATCCACTGGGCCCGACCACGCACACGAACTCCCCACGCTTGATGGTGAGGCTCGTTGGTGACACGATCTGACGACCGGCAAGCTCGATCGTTACCTCACGAAGATCCACCAAGACTGACGCCGACTCGGATCCAGGCAAACTGGCTCCGTCTCCAGTGCGGCCGAATCGCGCCAGTCCTTCTCGATTCTTCAGATTTCCAATCTTCGCATTCATATCGGTTTAGGTGCGTGAGCAAAAAAGCAAAATGACAATGCAACTCGAATGCTGACAGCGTCAGTGTGTTACAAGAAAATCTCTCGCTGTTCTTGGCACAGTATCTCCGTGCCATGGATGATTTTCATCGATTCAGCATCCTTGCGCGATCCGACATTTTCATTTGGACTACTTATCGATCGAAATCCGACTATTTTTATATGAAGCTTCGCCGTCCAGTGGCCCTCCGATGCAAGTCAAATTCGAATCGACCTACTCTCTACACAGCAAGGAGGGCTACCCAAAAGATTCACATTCGCCGCTTCTACCCCGGCCGGCGCATGGCAGCGGCTAGCTTCTCCCCTATCATCAATGTTGGAAGATTCGTATTGCCGCGCGGCAGCGAAGGCATGATCGAAGCGTCTGCAACGCGCAAGCCGGTTACTCCCTTAACTTTCCCGTCTGGACCAACAACGGTTCCCGGATCCGACAGGTCACCCATCCTGCAGGTTCCTGCATGGTGGCCCGAAGGCGCAACGTATTCGAGTGCCAGAGCTTGCAAGGCTTCATCGTTCATCGACAGCAATTCCGCAGCCGTTGGCCCTCCGGGCATGGCCCGCTTCAACAATCTGCGAGCAGCGGGAAATGCGTCATACAGGTAACGCGTCGCCCGGCTCAAAGATCTATTGGCCAGCGTCGGCTCATTTAGCCGTCTGAGCCGCGCGGAGAACTTGACTGCAAAGAACTCCGCATTCAGTTGGCGCAATTCACTGGATTCGGCCAACGTCGCCATGTCGCGCAAGCTCCGTACGGCCAGGCGTCGATCTTCCGGGTGAGAAAGGAGATCAAACTCCGCGATCGCAGGCAGTGCCGGGTCCGGACCTCGGAGCGTAATCTTCCCCCGGGAACTTGGTTTTAACAGATAGCTCTGGAGGGCTCCCAGCGCCCGCCCAAGGGGATGGTTTGCAGTTCGGTTTAACGCCAGAACGTAAAGATCGGGCGCATTATCCGACTCCCCGGAACTGTAACGGATACATGAGTGGACCGCGGAAATCGTCGTCTGCTGTTCCCTCGCATGCCTGGGCAGGAATGCGGTTAGGAATAGCATCGGGTGGTTCTGCAAGTTCCGCCCTACCCCTCTCAGGTCATTAACTACAGGAATCCCTTTTGCGTGTAACTGCTCACCCGGTCCGATACCAGCTCGCATCAGGATGGCGGGGGTGAGAAGCGCACCTGCGCACAGAACGACCTCTCCGGCAAACGCGCGCGCCATGTCATTGTTCTCCAGCTTGATGTCGACGCCGTTAAAGCTTGCACCATCACCGACGAGACCAACTACTTCCGCCCGTGTCAGAATTCGCAGATTGAGCCGTCGTCGTACTGCCGCATCCAGATAGCAAATGGAACTCGACTGCCTCCGCGCAAAGGCATGTGCAAGCGGCAATGCCGCAACTCCGGAGCGAAAATCCGCATTCATATCGGCCACATAGGGAAGACCACGTCCGGCAGCGTACGCTGCCATCGCGTTCGACAGCGGCGGCCAGTCCGACCTTGGGTTACGCCTGATACGGACAGGCCCAGTTTTACCATGCAGGGCGTCATCGAAGTCTAGATCACATTCGAGCCTCCGAAACCAAGGCAGGACATCTTCCCACCCCCATCCAGTCGCGCCCCCCTTCTCCCATAGATCGTAGTCGTCCGGCACACCTCTCAGTGAAAGCATGCCCATCAGTGATGATCCTCCGCCTAGCACCCTCGCCTGATGCGCAAGCTCCGTCGCCGTCGCATTTTCGCCGAGGTAGCTTGCCGGCACCCGCCAGCGGTAGCGCGGATTGAACGCGGAGTCGGCGTGGACCGACATTATGTCGGCAGGCTCCTGACCAGGAACGATGTCGTCACCCGCCTCCACCAGTAACACCCGGCATCCATCATCTTCGCTAAGGCGACTTGCCAATACGCAGCCCGAAGTGCCGCCACCAACAATCACGTAGTCGTAATGCCCTAGATCGACGACATCGGATGCTCTACAACCCTGCATGACTTTCGCTCCTTCGGCGCTTTCCACCGACCAACAGTCGGCTACAGCATAAATTGGGGGAGTTCCCCGTCGGCTCAACGTTCAGTCCAGATCAACCGGTTCTCAGTTTTCGCACCAATCCGTTGCCCTGAATTCGCTTTGCAAATCGGCCGACCTATTCTCATGGCAAGACGTCGAATCGCTGTTCGATCATCGCCTCTCTTTTGCTTCGAAATCATATTGTTAGCATTTGCTGACACCGAGTATGCACAGCCGATATCTCAGTGTCAAAATCTTTCTCGAAGGACTAGGGAAAGTCCCGTGAGACCTGTTTCACCTTCAACCAGCAACAATCAGCCTGCACAGGTTGATGTGACACACTCAGGTCATAGCGTCAGGGATTCAGTCCGCGCAGGAATATCGCCCTTCGTACAATAAGTAGTCCGATTGATATAAGCGGTCCGAACTTGGTTACGCGGGCCGATACGACCGCTGACAACCAGCGAGGTTGTCTCAAACGGAGCGGCTTCGTTCCGAAGCCTTGAACCCGACAAGTGATGTGGTATCCCAAAGGTGCCTACTGTTCAGTGGATACGAAAGCTCTTAAACTGACGCGACACACCACGTGAGGATATATTGCTATGACCACGCCGCTCGACAATGAAGTACTTGACCGCGCATTCCGATCAGCCAGAACGTTCAATTCCTATTTGGACAAAGCTGTCGAAGTGGACACGCTGCGCGAGCTTTACGACCTGGTAAAATGGGGACCGACATCAACAAATCAACAACCCATGCGTATCGTATGGTGCACCAGCCCTGAAGCGAAGTCGAAGCTCGCGGACCTCTGCGCAGCCGGAAATGCAGCAAAGGTACGAGCAGCCCCCGTCACCGCGATCATCGGAATGGAAATCAACTTTGTTGAGTTGTTGCCACGACTGTTTCCGCACGCGGACGCACGACCGTGGTATGCCGGAAACCAGGCACTGATTGAGGAATCCGCATTTCGAAATTCCTCTCTCCAAGGGGGGTATTTCATCATCGCCGCGCGCCTTCTTGGTCTGGATACCAACGCTATGTCCGGCTTCGATGAGGAAAAAGTAAACGCCGCGTTCTTCTCGAACACCAGCATTCGTGTCAATTTCATCACGACACTCGGATACGGCGATGCTTCAACGTTGTATCCGCGCGCGCCGAGGCTCACCTTTGACGAGGTGAACCGCGTCATTTGAACATGCGCCAGCCGTAACGTACGACAGAGTGCACGTTTAGTGTACGGCCGATTGCCTGCTGTAGGAACTCGCTCCTACAGCAGGCAATCGTACTCAGGCAACACTAGCTTGATGTTTCTTCAGCTCGAGACGCTTGACGGGTACCTCAGGATATTTCTCGCGGAGATGGGACTCAACTGCAAACAAAGTGCCCGGCAAAGCCTCTTTGATCAGCTCGGAAAAATCGACGGATTGTTGCAGTCCGTAAACGTGCTGTCTGAAAGGATGATAGTAAAGGCCATAGTGGAAGATCCACAGAATCTCGATTTCCATGACAGACGTGTCGCCGATCATATGCGCCGGAAACTTCATCTCCCGCCGTATCTCCTCTGCGATGAGTCTTAAGATCGGTCCGGTGACGTTCTTGATAAATTGACGGTTGAACTGGCCACCGTACAGCGAGGCGTGCATGTGAATTCTGATCCATTGATACGTGTAGGTCGTAGACGCATACTCATGGAAGAACCGCGACAGACGAACCAGCAGGGCTTCGCCACCATTTCGTATCGCGCCCTCCCAAGCCGAAACATCCTGCTGTTCAGTAAGACGTTCGAAGACCGCAGCAATCATTGCGTCTTTGCTAGGGAAATGCTTATACAGGATAGCCTGGGTTACCCCAATCCTCTCCGCCAAAACTCGTGTATCCGCATAAAATCCACAATCCGCAAAATACTCGACTGCGTGATCAACAATGTTCTTCCGCCGTTCGCTTCGTGACATCCGGCGCCCGCTTGAAATGCTCGACACTGTTGCTTGCTCCGTAGCTGATGTGGCCGAAAAGATAACACGGTTGGCTCTGACAGCGCACACCGCGAACATACGCTTGGCCCTTAATCCGCCTCTCAACCCCGAGAATACCTTTGGTCATGGCGCGCTACGCCAAGCCTCTGGCATTACGCACCTGAGCCTCCATTGATTGTGTCTGACAGATCTCGCCACAGGATTTTTCGACGGCACAGCATTTTGAACAGATATATTTGTTTTGATGATATGGGCATTGAACGTAATCGGAGCGGTGATAGTCACCATGACATATTGAGCACGTTTGTTCGACGGCGAGAGCAGCAACCGTCGCAGGCATCCGGGCGAAATATTGCGACACGACCCAATCAGAGTTTCGTCCCAGCGTGATGATGAGCGGAAACAGAAAGGCCATCGATCCGGCAACCGGAACTGCCCAGAGTCTCGCCGTCTGTCCAATCACGCCACTCGCAAGCGCAATTCCGAGAGCTGTCGGTAGCCAGAGTGAAACCAGGCCTATGAAGTTGTAACGCGCCGTGTACGCCCGACGGAACTCCGACCATTGTGGAAGTCCAAAGCGCCGCCGTACGAAGGTCACTTCACCGAAGAAGACCATCGTCCAGTTGAAGAGAAATACACTGATAATGGTCATTATCGTACTGAAGTAATCGAGAAAATGTGACGTTGTAATCAGGAAAACAACCAGCATGAAAGGGGCGAGATACGTCGATCTGTTCCATCGCAGTTTGAGGACCTGCGACGAAAAATTCTCAAGCGCATTGGTTCCAAAATAGGCATTGATCACATTGACTCTCAGCTGTGTTACTACAACAAGCAGAAGTCCGTAGGTCGCCAGCACCCGTACCAACGCGATCCCTGGATCAACAACCTGTCCAGCACTGCATGCCAGCAGATAGATCCCAAGCAGCGGAGTCGCAAGTACGGGTATCGTCGCGCCGATCAGCGAGGTCAGGGTCGCTGCCTTTACAGCTTCTTCGCGACGCGCAAACCGTGCCGTGTCTGTTGAAAGAAGTATCAGGATGGAGCCAAAAAGGCCGCTGTACACGCCAAAAGCACCTAACACGCCTTGCCATGAGAGCGCCACATGATTCGGGCTAACTGTCCACCAGTGGCCGCCGATCAGTGCCGTTTTGACGGTATCGGACCAGCCCTGCGCAAGGCCGACAAATGCGGCAACGATTCCCGCGATATAAATCCAGATGGTAATTGATTGAAACCTTGTGAGAAATTGCATTCCGTATAACGTGAGCGGCACGAACCCAATGCAAATTATCGCCACTCCCATCTGATATCCGATCAAAGGGAAGGCCTCGGTCAACGCCACAGCCATTACGTGGGCTTCGAGTGAGAAATATATGGTTCCCAGCAAACCCAATATTACAAACTGAAATGCCGAGCCCCGGAATCCAAACGTATGCTTACTCATTAGCTCAAGAATGGCGCCTTCCTCCGACGCTTTCCTTGCCATTATCCAGACACCTATACACGTGTAGATCAGCGTGGCTAGCAACGCAAGGATCGTTGCCGGCGCACCAAAATCGTGAGCAAGCAGGGCGGCCGTTAGAGGTGAGGCCATCGCCGTCGACATACCGCTGAATGCCCACAACGTGCTCCACGCACTCCACCGCCACGTCGAAGGTACACGCCGCAATGCATAGTCATCTTGCGCGGTGGCACTCCCCCCCGCACGTTGACGGGGAGACCTCGTGTCCATCACCTGCTCTATCGGAATCTTGCGCAGTTCCTCTATCCTTTCCATCGCCATTGCTCCCAAGCTGTTCTGTATGTTGTGACTACCCTTATGCCCGACGCTATCACGCACCCATGGCGGGTATCGTCGATGCGACCTCTTGCATTCCGAAATGCCTTTGGCGGCCGTGCTACTCAAGCCACGATCGTGTTCATGAAGCTGAGCGCCGAATTAAACCACTGCCCTTTGGTATTTGCAGCCTCATAGGCTGTCTCGAGATGGTCGCAACGCCCCATTTCGAGCGCCTGACACGGGACACCTCGGTATCGAAGTAATTCGACAAACTTGAGCGCTTGCTGACGCAGATGCGCAAAGTCGTTCTCACCCCAGGCAATCATGAATGGCGCTGATTCTCGATCAACGTGAAACAGCGGACTTGCCGCTATTTCATTGTTGATCGCGGTCTGGCCAAGAAACCGTGGACGCATCGATAGGCCGCTACCAGCGGAAAAATCATATGTCGCAGACAGCGGAAGTGCGCCCTTGATAAATCGCTTTGGCAACCCGTTGTCGGTCAGAAATTCTCTTCGCGTTCCGAGCAATGCAGAAAGGTGACCGCCGGCGCTGTGTCCTCCAATGAAAAACTTTTCGCGATGACCTCCGAACTCCCCCACGTTGTCTGATGTCCATTGAAGTGCGGAAACAATATCCATCACATTCGCTGGGAACGTGTAGGCGGGCGCCAAACGATAGCTGATGGCGATTAAGGTGACCCCAGCGGCTATGAGTGGCGGTGCCATGAAGCCCATCATTTCCTTGTAACCGTTTGTCCATCCGCCACCAAACATCCATCCGAGTACGACGCCCGAAGGATTAGGGGATGGATAAACTGTCAGCGATTGATACGGATTCCTACCGAGTTGAAGTTCAATACCGTCGATTCCCTCGCTAAGCGAAAAACATGTCTTTTGGTATCGCTCACCAAATTCCGAGAGCGGTTCTTGGGGCGGATAATCTTCAATCTTCATAGATCCTCCGCCACGACTGCCGTGACCGCAATCTCTACAAGCCATTCGGGACTAACGAGCGCAGCCTGAACGCAGTATCTGGCTGGATACGGTGGCACGAAGTATCGCTTGTACACTTCGTTGACGGCAGCGTAGTCGACCAGGTCACGCAAGAAAATCTGAACGTGGACCACGTCTTCAAGTTTTACGCCTGCTTCGGCCAGTATCGAACGGATCGTCTCAATCACGCGAGTGGTCTGCACCTCTGCGTTTCCTAATCCGATGGTCTGGCCCGCGGCATCGATAGAGACGATACCCGCCGTGAAAATCATTCGACCTTTGGCGGAAGCGGCCAAAGAATAAAGCCCTGTGCGCATCTGCACATCGGTCGGGCTAATCGCGGTCCACGTCATTTTCGATCACCCCGCTATGCGTCGTTCTTCAGTCTGTGCGACTACCATCTGCGGATCCACGATCACGCCGTCTTTGATCACGGTCTTGTCGTCAAACGCGACCGTGCAGTCAAACATGGGCAAATCGAGGTGAGCCGGCGTGCGGTTCGAGCCACCCCCTTGATCGTTGGGCCCCGTGGAGAACAGGAAGACACCCGGCCATGCCCTGGTGTGACTGGCGATACGATCCATCTGATTACCCGTAAGCGTCACCTGGTCGAGAATCGAATTGGGATTCAGACCCCAACCAAGGTGCGAAACAGCATAGGGATCAAGGTCTTCACTATGTTTTTTGTGCCCTTCAAAGAATCGCTCCATGATCCGTCGATCCGCCCCGGTTCCTTCGATTTTTCGGATAAAACCGCGTTCAATCGTGAGTTTCACCGTGCTTTCGAAAGTACGCACGTACGGCAGGATCCAATAGTCACCAGGCTGTAGCACGATCACGCCCTCCGATCCATCCGGGTTCGGCCAGGTAGAGAAGTGAGCTCCACCCCAAGTGTCAACGACACCCGGTTCGTCCGCATAGCCATACTGAATGACGGTACCGAGCTTCCCAAGCTGAGCAGTGAAATCCGTGCCGGCAGGGCTCGTCACTCTCATAACCCGCGACTGTTCCGCGAGCTTTCCAGCATAAATCACCGCTTCCTTAAGACCAGGAGGCGAGATCAGTCGCTTCAGTTCGTCCGGGCCGTCGATGATCAGCAGGAAGCGTGTGCCCTTCTTTCTTCCGTTTTGCAGCCAGTGCGAGCCAAGGGCAACGTGAAAGACCAGAACCAGATCTGCCGCTTCAACGGCAGCGACAATCTCAGGGAGCGCCGAGATCGTGTCACCACCGCCCTGGCTGGCAATCATATGGCTATTGAACGGCTCTGCGATCCGTACCTCATAGATGCTGGCACCCAATTCTTCAGCGGCCGCGAATGAAGCATCGACATAGTTTCGGCTGGTTTTCAAATCGGTAATCAGCACGATCTTGGTTCCAGCCGTGACCTTGCACATTGCCAGCTCTTCGCGAAAGAGGGGTGTGAGGGTGAAAGGGTTGATGTCTTGCGTCTGCATGTCATTCCTCATAAGAAGTAGCAAAGAAAGTAATCATTTGCTAACTCCAAGTATGCAGATGCTCACTTTGAGGGTCAAGCGGTAAATAATGGCTGGGACACCAGGTAAATCCACTACAAAGCGATGCTCAACAACTTGCAAAGCTACGCACTAGCAACGCCCATCTTTCGCTCAATTAGTACGCGTGGCAACGCTAGTGCCGTCGCCTCATCTCTTCATGCGCGCTATGACCGCTGCGCCGCCCCGGAGAGAGGTCCGTCGATTACGTTCGCCCTCTTGCGGGCCAGCCTGCCTGTCACGTCCGCGCTGCGCACTTCACGCGAAAACCAACTTGTCGGCTCCCGTCCCATCCCGTCCCGCGATGCGTTGCCACATCCACAAAAGTCAATTCTGTGCTAGCATTGTAAGCAGTTGCTAACAGCATCCGACGGACGGGTGTTTTTCGTCTCTGGTGGATACCCTTCATTAACCTGTAGCCGGTATGTTGTCGATTACTTTTGGAGACCACAATGCGATGGTACATGCCCTATCTTCTCCTGGAAGTCCCCGATCTTTCACCCCGGGCGCAGCTGCGAGTTGCCCAATAGTGGAGTTTGTTAGCCTCGTTTCTGGGAAGTGGGCGGTTCCGATCCTGTTTCGTCTGATAGGCGCAAGTGGCCCCATGCGCTTTCGCGAGTTGCAACGAGCAGCCGCACCGATTACCCAAAAGGAGCTGACCAAACAACTGCGACTCTTGGAGTCACGCGGCCTTGTCCGTCGGACGGTGTTTGCAGAACTCCCAGCGCGTGTGGAATACGAAGCTGTCGACGCAGCGGCGAGCCTTCTTGAATCACTCGAATCATTTGCTGCGGAGATGCGTCGCCAGGGAGGACTCTTAGATTCCTCTGGTCCGACCTAGGAAAATGCTACTCAGGAAAGCCGTGCTCGCTCGGTATTCCATCGGCGCCAGCATCAGTAAAGATGCAAGTATAGGCATGTTGAGTTGTACGGCGTTTGTTGCGGTGACGCTGGAGGCATTGCCTAGGTCGTATCAGGTTAGGAAAGCCGCAGAACGCCGCTTGCGCGCTGCCTGAGGGCAGCTCTCAGTCTGGTCATTGGACGCCGTGTCCACTCAGTTTAGGTCGAAGTCGATCCGCACCTGTTCGCGGTGCTGGCACTCCGTGCAAGATCCAGCTGAACTTCTGCACCGTGTAGGGCGCGCCTCTACCAATTAGGGGAAACGTATGGACATCCCTCTTTCCGACGAGGATTGGGAGCGTATCAGTCACTTGTTGTACCAAGAGTCGAAACAACGGGGTCGGCCCGCTAGGGATCCGTGCGACCTGCTGAATGCAATTCTCTGGGTCATAACCCACAATGAAAGGTGGCACAGGTTACCGGCTCACTTTCCCCCGTCGCAGACCTGTTATAGCAAATGGCTCCAATGGCGACGCGCCGGCATTATCGCCAAAATAATTGTTGAGCTAGGAATTAAAGAGAGCTGACGAACAGCGTCGATTGTCCGAACAGTTTGTCTGGGCGTAAGATGGGGGGCTGGGCAGTGCAAGATGTTACTGCAGAACGCCGGTGCCAATGGCGACTCAAATGCTACTGTCAACGATGATCCTCGCCACGCATCGCTTTAGCTCAACGTGCCGTGTTCGGCCATTCAATATGCACCCGTTGTCGACGAGTGCCCAGCTGGGTGAAGTAGTCGCGCAGTTCGCGGCGGCGTCAAATAAGTGAGGAAGACGGGCCCAGGCATTAGAGCCGCGAACGGCCCAGAGAATAGATCCGTCGGGGAAGCACAGAAACCGCACTCAATTTGGACGATCCTGGCAGCAAGCGTTATCCCCTTTTGACGGACGTGACTGGCCGCCGCTTATTTGGGCTCGTCAGCCAAGCTGCGACTGTACCGGTGAACTATTCAGATGTACTGTCTTGTACTCCTCACAGCATTACACGAGTGTCGGGCCGAGGGCGCCTGTTTTTTGAATATCACGCTCCTGAATGCGGGGAGGCGCTACTTCTGGTTTTTCGAATACTTGCTAGCTATGGTCCAGTTCGCCGAGCATCGAGTCAGATCTTGAGTGATCAGGTCCCTTCGCGAGAGACCCTTGGGCACTTCGCATCTCAGGAAGGAGTTGCGTTGACCGAGATGCTCGGTTGACTTCTCAGTTATAGTCTGAGGATATCGCAACTGTGCTTGCCGGCTGTGGGCGCCTTTTTTTCGCGGGAAGAAAATACCAAATCCCAGTACAAGACTGAAGAACGGCCAATACGATCCACACGTACTGGTGGTCCACGGCTAGGTGGTGTCCGACCGACGTCGGGACGCGTGCAAGCACGGCACCGATAGCGGCTTGCAGTACGAAGATGGTGAGGAATATCACGAGCGTAAAGGTCGCGTTGACGCGTCCGATCAGCCGTGCCGGGAAGTGATTAGCCAGTACAGAATATGTCAGAACTCCCGTGCCGCCGAACGCCCCGTAAGCAGCCCACAGCACCGGCTCCGGCAGTGGTGCACGCAGTGCAATCGCCAATTGAGTCAGGACGAAGAGTACCATCGCGATGCCTGAGAATACATAGACGGACACACCTCTCTTTTGCACTAACCGCGCCCATGCGCCGAAAGCGATGTTGCCGACGATGAACGCCATTCCCAGCACGGAAATGATTGCAGCGGAGCGTGACGCAGCGACCTGCGTACTAGCGCGGGCGAATACGACATCACGCAGGAAAGCCCCGACCCACAGCGACTGCATTGCGTAGAACACGCCCTGCGTGAGGCCAGAGAACGCGGCGAGCTTCCAGAAGGCGTGACTGCGTAGTACCTGCCAGGTGCCGGCAAACTGTTCGGCAAATGTGGCGCCTTGGGCCTTGTCGTACGCGGGTGGGGCGAACAGCCAGACAGCGGCGGCAGTCACCGCCGTAGTCGCCGCAAGCCCCACGGTTATCGTCCTCCAATCCACAACCGACAATAGCCAGGTAAGTGGCGAGCCGACAACGATGCCGCCGACGCCGCCCGCGGCCATCACGATTCCATTCACGAACGTGAGTTGTCCGGTCGGAAAATGCTGCGAGGTTGCCTTGAATGCGCCACCGAGGCAGGCCGATACGCCAACACCGATCAATAGTCTGCCCGCCAGCATCACGCCGAAACTGTGTGTGAGCCCAGACAACATTGCGCCGGCAGCCGCGACAAGCATGAGCAGGGCCGTTACGCGGCGTGGTCCAAAGTGGTCGAGCATCACACCAGCAGGAATTTGTGCACCTGCGAGCCCGAGAAAGTAGAGGCTGGTCAGAGTGCCTAGATCAACAGTGGACAGGCCGAGTTCGTGGGTCAGGAACGGAGCGAACCCGAGGTTGACGCCTCGGAACAGATAAGACACCAAGTAAGCGAGGGAAAAGACGGCGAGAAGGCGGAATCTGAGGAGCATCATGAGCAGAAAGGTCGCGTGATAATATATGGAGAACCGATTATTCGCGATCGTCGGAGTCGGCGCCAACGAGAAATATCGGCAGCAAATATGAGTAAGATTTGACGCCATGGCAACCAATCTCCCTCCCCTGCAGGCTCTCCGTGCACTCGAAGCTGCTGCAAGGCTGCGTAGTTTCAGCCGAGCTGCAGAAGAACTTCATTTGACGCCTAGTGCTGTCAGTCACCATGTGCGGGCATTGGAGGACCAACTCGGCGTCGGACTGTTTTACCGCGCAGGCGCGCGCATGATCCCGACGCCCGTCGGCGCGCAGCTGGTTGAACGTGTGAGACGAAACCTCGACGATCTCAGTAATGCACTCGACACGTCGCGTCGAGGGGTAGAAGGGGCGGCGCGACTGGAGGTGAGTGCGATGTCCGACCTGCTTTCGGTCTGGTTGATTCCTAGGCTGAGTGGGTTCTACGATGCGCATCCGCAAATCGACCTATCGCTGCGGATGCACTCTGGCGTAGCACTGCCAGACCCCTTTGCGTTCGACATCGGAATCTGGCACCGCCGTGTGGACGAGCCCGGGTTTCAATCCCGCAAGCTACTCGAGGACCAGGTCATCGCGGTTTGCAGTCCTGCACTGCTTGCCCGCTATCCTTCGTTCCGAATCGAAGATCTACCGAGCATGCCGCTTCTGCGTTTTACGCGACGCTCGTGGCGCGACTTCTTCGAGGCAGTAGGAATTCGCGCGGACGAGCCTGAAAGAGGACCGGTGTTTGACGATGCCGGCCTAATATTGCAGGCAACCGTGAGCGGACAGGGGGTTTCAACTGCACGCTTGCAGCTAGCACACGGCTATCTTCGACGCGGGGAGTTGGTCCAGCTTGGGCAGGCGAGGATACCCTCCGCGCTCGATTACTATTTCAGCTGGCGAGAAGGACATCCGCGCGAGGCTGCAATTTTGCAATTCTATCGCTGGTTGAAAACGCAACTTAGTAGCGAGTGAGCGGGCCGACCTATGTCGTCCAGTTATCTAGATAGTCACGTCCACATTTTGAAATACAGTTTCTTGCCATCAAAACCGTCTGAAATTATGCAAGATCGTTACTCCACCGATTTACCAACAGGTCGATAAAGGCGCGAATTCTTGGTGAGAGGTGTCGCCTGCTCGAGTAGATGGCGCAGATGGGCACGATCTCGGTCTCGCGGCTTTTCAGAAGCGGCACAAGATCGCCCTGGGCAATTTCGGCATCGACAAGAAAATGAGGAAGATAGGCGATCCCCATACCCGCGACGGCGGCGTTACAGATCGCCTCACCGCTGTCCAGCCGCATCCGGCTCCGTCCGTTCATTTCAACCCATTCGTCGTCGCTCCGAAAACGCCATGTTTGCCGCCGGGCCTGGCTGCTGAAGACCAGACAATCGTGATTGATCAGGTCGTCGAGCTGTTTAGGTTCGCCGCGCTCGTTGATGTACGAAGGAGATGCGCAAAGGACAGATCGGTGCCGGGCTATCACGCGTGAAATCAAATTCGCATCCACTTCGGCGCCGCCCACGCGTATCGCAAGGTCGAACCCTTCCTCGACTATATCAACTACACGGTCCGTGAAGCTAACGTCTACCTCGACCGCAGGCCAGGCCTTCAGGAAAGCTTGGAGCGCCGGAAGCACGCAACGCCTTCCGAATGCGTCAGGGACTGTCAGCTTCAACAAGCCTCGCGGCGTCATAGAGTTCTCACCGACACCCGCTTCGGCCTCTTCCAGATCGGCAAGAATCTGACTGCACCTTTCATAGAAACCGCGTCCCTCCTCAGTGAGGCTGAGACTGCGTGTCGTCCGATGAATCAATCTTGACCCCAGTCGCGACTCTAGCCGGGTGATTGCCTTTCCAATCGCAGAGCGCGTAAGACCGCGAGCGCGACCCCCAGCTGCGAAACTCCCTGCGTCGACTGCTGCAACAAACGCCATGACTTCATCAAGATTCGCCATTCAAAGTTCTCCACTGTCGCCCAATAGTCACCAGGGTGTAGCCCCCTGTTCACCACCGCATGATCTAGCATTGCTTTTGTCGATTTCTTATCTACAATTGCGAGCAGCATATGACATACAGCAACGAGGTACAAACAGCACTCAAGCACTGGATCGAAGCTTTCGTCGATCTCGCGCCGCACTTGCGAGGTGAGCCAAGTGCCATCAGCATCGATGCGGCACGTGCAGCTTACGTGGAGTTTCTTGCCACCAATAAGCCGCCAGCGGACGTCGTCGTCGAGAATGTCCGCATGGGCTCGATTCCCGGGACGCTTGTGGTTCCCGAGCGTCTGCAAAACGACAGGGTCATGCTGTACCTCCACGGCGGCGGGTATTTCAGCGGCAGTCCGGACGGGTATCACGGCATAGCAGGCCGATATGCAAAACTCCTTCGGGCCCGAGTGTATATGCCGGATTATCGGCTCGCACCCGAGTGTCCGTTTCCAACACCTATCAACGACGCATTCGATTCGTATCGGTGGCTCCTGGAACAAGGACATGATGCGAAATCAATCGTTTTTTCAGGAGATTCGGCGGGCGGCGCCATGGTGGTCTCGCTGATGGTGGCCGCACGAACCGCTGGTTCGCCACTCCCTGCCGGTGGCGTTGCGATCTCGCCTTGGGCCAATCTCGAGCACACAGGCGCGTCGATGAGCAACCGTAACGGCATCGACCCCATCGTTACCAAAGAGGCACTTGACCTCATTGCACGACGTTTCCTGAATGGCGCCCTTCCAAATACCCCCGAGGCGTCGCCCGTATTTGCCGATGTTCGCGGCCTGCCACCGATACTCATACAGATCGGCGAGAACGAAGTTATGCTCAGTGATGCAATGCGGCTCGCTACACATCTGGCTGAGAACCGCGTGCGAACTTCGCTCGAAGTTTGGCCGAACATGTTCCACGTCTGGCCAATCTTCGCTGACATCCTGCCGGACGGCGCAGAGGCGCTGCGCAATGCAGCACGTTTTCTCGAAGATGTGTTACCGCACTGAAGTCTATGGCATCGCCAACACCGCACTTTTTCCCTGCTTCGCAGCCTGGATCTGACGCATTCAAACAGCGAGGCAGTACTCTTTGACACATCCGACAGATACGTGGATAAATTTGCGCTCGCTGGGTGCGTTATCGAGCAACACTCAATGACTTGAGCCGCTCTGAATGTGCCGTGATCATCGTTCTGATGTATGCGTGGAATCAACTGGGATACCCGAGAGGCACGAGAATTTGGGACAGTAAAGACCTCGTGGTTGCTGATGATGATCTCGCGATAACGCGTGGTGCAATGTTGACGGCGTGGGTCACCGGATCGGGCAGCAACGAAACAAACGTGCGATCGGTTCGGTCAGCGGTTGAAGAGTTCAAGACTATTAGGCGTCAGGGTTGCACCAGGCCAGTCACTCGGGCTGGGCTGAACCAAGCAAAGACACAGCATGTCAATTCCTCCGCGCCCGTCGCTTGTCGTAGAACTGCAGTCCCGATGCGAAACCATCAACCGCAGTTGGCGCGGCAAGGCAAGGCGTGCGTGTGTCCTATTGGCCCGCAGCCTTGCAGACAATCGTCGTGTGGATGCCGGACACCGCCGTACTAGACGTTTTATCATGACGAGCATTGACGGATAGGCGGACGCGCGACGTCACCATTGTCGAGTTCGCTGCGCAGTTCGAATCAGTTCTCCGGTGCCGCCGCGTGTCCGCCGGCTTCAAGCCGGACCGCCAAAAGGAGGACGCAGCCCAGACAACCTCTGCGATCATTCGGACGGATCACGCGCCGGGCAGCACCTCAAACCCCAGACCCGCAGCCCGAACCGGGGCCCACTGACCGCGCCGGGCCGCTATCCGCCCCCCGTATAGAGGGGCGCCGTTACCCAGTCGAGCGGGAAAACGCCCGAAGATTTCTTGTGTTCGGCATCCAACATTTTCGCAATCCGCTCCTCGTCGCGTCGTTTCGGCTCGTCAGCCGTATCCTGCATCTCGCTGCCGCGTGCATAGTTGTTTCCGAGCACCGCTCGCCGGGCCTCGACGGTGTTCTCGAACGACTTCATGCCAGAAAAACCGCGGCTGAGCGAAACCAATGGAAGTGCACGGTCGGGATCAACGGAACACCTAGAGATACAGACGGCCCCTTTGTCAACCCACCTATTCCGCACACAATCCCCTTGCCGGATTGATCAGATACTTCTCGCCGGTACTTCGCTTAGCGTATTTATTGACCGCCATTGGCGTCAATGCGTCCGCTAACGAGATCTCGGCCTTGTATTGACTCGCAAACGTCGTCCGCAGCCCCTTATTGACACGCTCGCGTAGTTTCTGCGCTGCCTGTGGCCCGATTTTTTCGAGAAAATCAAACACCAACCACCCTCCTACACTCCACGCCATACCCACGCGCGGGAGCTCGATGGGCCTGGGATCCAACACTCCGTACATGTAAATCTGCTTGTGCACAGTCGAGCCATAGCGCTTGTACTCCTTGGCTGTGCGTCCGAGCGCCTTTTCCATGCACGACAAAATCGCTCCGGCGACGGGTCCCCCAGCTAAGGCATCGAAACACAACGTCGCACGGGTCGCCGCAAGAGTATCGGTGAGATCGGCCTCGAACGTCGGGGAAGTGCTATTTAGCACATGCAGTGCACCCAAGTTCCGGAGTACTTGGACCTGTGCCTCGCTACGTACGACATTTACCAACTCTATGCCCTCCTCCTTGCACAGCTTGACGAGCATCTGTCCGACACTGGACGCGGCAGCAGTATGCACGATCGCGCGGTGTCCTTCGCGCCGCATGGTCTCGACCATGCCTAGCACGGTCAGCGGATTGACGAAGGCGGCAGCGCCCTCCGCAGGTGTGACGCTTTCGTCGAGAACGAAACAAGCGTCCCGGCTGATTCGGCGATATTGCGCGTACATCCCACCGCCCACCATTGAAACGGTCTTGCCGAGAAGATCTGATGCGCGGGCACCCGTCCGGATCACCACGCCGGCACCTTCGTTGCCGACAGGCAGCGAACTATCCATGCGCGAAACTAATTGACCCATTGCAGCGGCGGGAACAGGCGCTGTCAGAGTCGGACGATTAGCCGTTCCGCCGCCGGTCGCTTTGTCGATCTCGGCAGCTCCAAACAGCAGGCCAATGTCTGACGGGTTGAGCGGGCTAGCCTCCACGCGAACGATCACTTCATCATCGGTGGGGTTACCCGGCTCCACCTCCACCAGGGACAATTCCAGCATACCTTGACTCGTAATACGCGACCGCAACTCAAGACCTACTAGCGGCTCAGCATCGTGAACGGACGTTCGATCTGTGGCGTTCGATTGATGTTCTCTCATATGACTACTCCATCGATTTCAATGACAAAAAACGGCTGAAAGTCTCCAGCCTCGCGGCACGCCCCACAAGCTGAGGAAAGCAACTTGGTGAGTGGCCTCAGGACGATTCCGCCACATGCCAGGTCGGGTAGCTTCAGCCTGGCTGAGTACACCGTCTCTCACAGGTGACGGAGAACCATCACTTGAGAAGTAGACACCCAAGCATCATCCTCATTTCAATATTTGCATTGTATTTCATATATCGAATTCATGTTATAAACGCAATTCCCACTGGAGGTGACATGATGACAACCGTAGCTGACACTATCGCCTCGGCACTGAGCCGACACGGCGTCACAATGATTTTTGGTCAAAGCAACCCCACGGCACTAATGCTGGCTGCCGAGAAGATCGGCATCAGACAGGTCTTCTATCGAACGGAGAACGCCGGTGGCGTGATGGCTGACGGCTTTTCGCGTATCTCGAACCAGATCGGCGTAGTCGCCGCTCAGAACGGGCCCGCAGCGACACTCTTCGTCGCGCCGATGGCCGAAGCAATGAAAGCGTCTATTCCGATGCTGGTTTTGGTCCAGGAGGTACCTGCCGCCCAACGCGACCGAAATGCGTTTCAGGAACTCGATCATTTCGCGCTGTTTGCCGGCGTTTCAAAATGGACACGGCGCATCGACGATCCAGAGCGTGCGGAAGACTATGTAGATCTGGCCATCACGGTGGCGAACAGCGGCCGCCCTGGGCCTGTGGTTCTCATGCTGCCCAAAGACGTGCTCAACCTACCGGCGAAACCGAGTCGCTTCGTACGAACACAGAATCTCGGCAAATTTCCGCTAGACCGCGTGCGTCCAGATTCGGCAGCAGTACACCGCGCCGCCGTACTGCTGGCAAACGCCCGGTCGCCGCTGATTATTGCCGGCGGAGGCGTCCATCTCTCACAGGCAGTAGAAGAACTCCGAACGTTGCAAGAAACTGCTTATCTTCCGATCGCCACAACCAATATGGGAAAAGGCGCAATCGACGAAAAAGCACCCCTCTCTTTAGGGGTGGCGGCAAATATCACCGGTAAAAACGGCCCGGCTCACCATCATCTGCCACTTATTTCGGAGGCAGACGTCGTATTGCTAGTGGGGACCCGCACCAATGAAAACGGTACGGATGGGTGGACCTTGACGTCCTCCGAGGCAACCTATATCCACATTGACGTCGATAGTCTGGAAGTAGGCAGAAACTATGAGGCAGTGCGTCTGGTCGGAGACGCGCGTTGCGCTCTCACCGATCTGACCGTCGCCCTACAAGGTGAGGACCTGTCCAAGAGAGAGTCGAACCATGCTGGCCTCATCGCAACCATCGAGAAAGGACGGCGAGAACACGCGGAACACGTAGAATCTATCATCACCACAGAGACTTCTCCGATTGCTCCACAACGCCTGCTCGCGGAACTGGATGCACTGCTCACTCCAGACGATATCGTGGTTGCGGACGCAAGCTACGCATCGATATGGGTAACCAGTTACCTCACCTCAAAATACGCTGGACAACGATTTCTTGTGCCTCGGGGACTCGCTGGCCTCGGGTGGGGATTCCCGCTAGGAATTGGCGCTAAATTGGCCAATCCGTCCGCTCGCGTGGTTGCCATCGTTGGCGATGGCGGATTTGCACACGTTTGGTCCGAGATCGAAACTGCGGTTAGGGAAAAGACGCCTGTCGTCGTCGTGATTCTGAACAACACAATTCTTGGCTATCAACGTCATGCCGAAAACTACTTCTTCGGAGAGACTACGAGCGCCATCGAGTTCGTCGACGTCGACCACGCTGCAATGGCGCGCTCTGCCGGGGCGATTGGCGTGACGATCAGGAACGCTGAGGACATCAGTGCCGCGCTTCGCAGCGCATTCGCCTCTGAGCAAACAACGGTGCTCGACGTACTCGTCGATCCCGACGCATACGCACCGGTGAAGGCATGGGATGCAGCGGCGGATCGAATCAATGCATAATGGTGGCACTTAGGCTTCGCCCCACTCCCTTCTAAAGCACCTGGAATGTCGAACTCGCCCACCCTCCAAACCGTAGAACGCGCACTTAGCTTTTTGGAATATGTTGCTTCAGTACAGGATGCACCGACGGTTCAAGAGGTTGCAGTCGCACTGGAACTGAACATCACCACCTGCTATCACCTGATGCGTACTCTGCTGGCCAGGGACTATCTGGAGCGCCGGGAAGATGCAACTCTCGTTCTTGGTAGTCGGGTGGGCTTGTTGTTTGGCTCGTATCAACAGAAATTCAACGTAGACCAAGGTTTAGCCGCACTGGTGAGCAACCTCGCCGAACAGACGTTGGAAACAGCGTTCCTATCTGTTTTGGAAGACGGCAAAGTCATACTGAAAGTGCTGGCCGAGGGATCTTCTCAGCCGTTGCGAGTGACCGGCTTGTATGTAGGTCACTCCGGCAACGAACATCGCCGCGCATCGGGTCGCGCCGTCCTTGCGTACGTCAGCACGGTGGATAGGGATGCCATCTTGTCTAGGAGTCTCGCCGATCTATCGAGCAGGGAACGCAATGCCGTGCTCAAAAGGCTAAAACCGGAGCTGGAGATCACACGCGAGCGCGGTTGGTCGATGGACGGTGAAGAGTCCGAACATGGAATTTCAAGTGTTGGGGCACCAGTATTCGACGCGGCAGGAAAGGTTTATGGGGCCGTGGGTATTGTTACCCCCACTTTCCGTATGGATCGCTCAAGGGATGTCTATATCAATTCCGTGATTTCCGTCTCACGCGAAGCGACTACGCTCCTCAGGCGAGCCAAGCTTGGCTGAACGGAAAACCCGCGTTCAGAAACGCGCAACCCTTTGGCACGAGTCTCAGCTAGTCGAATGACGGCAGAGCCTGACTAAAGACTAGTTCTCTCCTGTCCCAGCGCATGGCCTCCAGTCGCATGAAAGCGTAAAAATTTTCGCTAGAGGGTATTAACTCAATATATTCCTCGATCACCCCAAGCGGTTCACGCCCCTGCACCATGACCACTCGTGCGCCACGAGGCGTCGTACTGGTAGTCAGCCTCTCAAGTCCTGAGGTATCTATTGCATCGATCGTGGCATTAAAGTCGGTAACCAGAAAACCGAAATGATGCAATCCGAAGCCGTATCGATCCGCCCACTCTTTGAAGATAGAACGGGAATCGGGCCGGGGACACACCAGTTCGTACATAAGGTCACCCGAATAACCCAGTGCAATTCCTGCGCCAAGTGGAGTGGGTACCCCCCTGTAGGTCGTCCGGTCCATATGAGCGGGAATTTCAGGCAGGATAAACCAGGGTCCGGCACCGAACATCGCCGAAAACTGCGGTAGCGCCTCATCAAGATTTTCAACGGTAAAGCAGAGCTGTGCAAATCGACAGTCGATGCGTTGGGACGAACGATTCAGGTGTTGCGATACCGATGTCATAAGAATAGTCTGCGATCGAAACAAGAACGAATCCGAGATGGCCCCTTCGACGTACGGGACAGAACCACATCGGAGAAGATGCGTGGGGAGATAGATTTTCTCTCCCGTGATGTACGGGAGAGGTGATCAATACGCAGTTCACTCGACGTGGGGTTGATCAAAAAAGGCAAGAATCTGCGGGATAACAATCGCCGGAGCTTCGATAATGGGGCTATGACCAATCCCCGCCAGCCTGATCAATTTCGCCCTCGGAAGACCTCCTACCACCTCGTCGGCCCATGCCGGCGGCCGTGGCATATCCTCTTGCCCGGAAAATATAAGCGCTGGTGTGGTCACGACGGGCAGCAAAGGGACCGCGCTCTTGCGTTCAATCACTCCAATGATCGCCGGCCACAACGACAGGGGAGACGCTTCCATCTTCGCCCGCCAGTGTGCCAATACAGGCTGCATAGCAGGATTCGCTCGTGTCGTCTTGCCGAACATCACCTCCATAAGCAGGTCCAGACTTTCACCCACAAATCCGGTGGCCGACGCATCGTCGAGCCACTTATGTACCCAGGTAATCTGCTCCGGCGGTTCTTCGCGAGCCGATGAACCGAGCATTACGAGTGATCTGAAAAGCTCAGGTCTGCGAGCAGCCAACCGCAACGCGACGTCGCCCCCCATCGATTGCACAAGAAGATTGACTGACTTCAATTCGAGGTTGTCTATCAGCGCTTCGATATCTTCAGCACAGGTTTCCATGCTGATGGCCTTTGTTGTGGGCGGCGCACTTTTACCTTGCCCCCTAAAGTCCGGGCGAATCAACCGGAATTTGCCGTTCGCTGCCTTCACGAAGTCGTCAAACATTGTCCGATCGAGCCATAGTGAGTGCAGACACAAGACCACCGGCAGACCAGTTTCCCCGGTGTCCTCCACCCACAGGACTGTGTCACGCACGCTCACGCCAATAGCTGTGGCCATTCTTCTGTCTCCTCTAATGTTCGGATATGCGCCATCAACGGCTCTTCCACACAAGAGAATTTAGCCCTGCCCACGAACCGTGTCAATATTTGATATTGATTTCTATATTTGAAATGTAAGCACCCTTGTGATCGAAATCGCCTGAAAGTAGGGAGATGCGCGACCGAATACCTTAAATATCCACCACGTTTCTGCTTGGGGTCGCTTCAGACAACGGAAATAATGCACGTTAAACGGGCAGCACCCAGTCTGGCTTGGGCTTCGCGCTGCCGTGCTGCAAAGACCTGAGTCATCTGACGTATCTCGCTTGACCTCATCATTTTGGAGCCAGATGGGGATGGTCGTGATCGAGATCGTGACACCGGTTATCCTGAACTATCGTCAGTTCCGCGCCGCGGGCCACCGCATAAGTGGCATGGGCGCGCCTCGTCCAGTGGGAGATCGCACGCCGCGCAGATTTCGGTATCCGGCACGGTCGGCAGCGATGACACCGCGACCTGCTTGTGTGCTGCGGCTAACGTGCGATATTTTCCGAATCCTTAAGGCATCGCAGATAGAGCGACGCCATCCAGATCCGGCAGAGAAAATATCTGAATCACATCAATGAACGCCATCCGCTCTACTTTTACCAAACTGTTTCATTGAACTCGACACGAGCAGCGGCTGAATACTTTGAGGTCGAGTCCCCCGTCGTCACCCCGTAGATCCAGTAGTTGGAGATCGAGCTTGGCTGCAACCGCCTGAGCGGAGTGGCCGAAACGTCGCCTCTGCAGAAGCCGCCGCTCTGGTTCCCGACCGTTGACGTGAACGCTGGGCAAGCGAAGAGCCTCTGCGTGCTGGCTCAGCGAACTGAAAGGCTTGCAACGTGGCGACATTAGTCGTCGTCGCGGGAGAAGGGTTTCTTGACAGACTGCGTCGCACGATTAGTTTCGAGTCCTTCACCAAACCCGAACATCAATGTGACAGTCGGCCAGGTCAGCAGTCGTGAAGTGGTTCGGATGGTTGCGCAACGTGCGGTGCACACCGGAATAGCCTATTGCGCGCCGCAAGAAAGTTTGATCTTGCCGCGACAGAACCACCTTGGCTGCAGTTGCATCACAGAAGTCGCGAGTGCTCAGCCCATGCGACAAAAAAGCCGACAAACGCGCGAAGCGGCGCTGGAACGAGACGACTTCCAGAGTAGAATTGAAACGACCGTGAAAGCGCCTCGATGATTCAAGGACTGTTTCGAGGACACCTCTGTCAAATGGCGCGTATCCAGCTCTCGAAGCGGTTGCGATATCCATAGCGGCGATCATCGCATCGACTGCAAAGTCGATGGTTGTTCCTGAAAGCACGATCAGTGGTCCCGTGGGGCCGGCCTTCACCGCCCGGCCCGCGCTCGAACTCGAACTCGAACTCGAACTCGAACTCGAACTCGAACTCGCAACGCTGTATCGCGCCGCTGGCAACGCGTTCGGGCAGCCTGTTGTATGTCTGCGGCGACCCCGCATAACCAGCAAAGAACGTCACAACGACGCCCCTTGCCGCAACCTAACTGGGCCTTAAACAGCGTCGTTAGAACTTGGTGCGAATACCTACGCGTGCGACCACTTGATTTTGATTCGTTGACGCACTGAGACCATTAATTGCGGCAACGGCCGGTACGATCGACGTGCCGGTGGTAGCCAATGTATCCCCAGACGCATGTTGGTAGACGCCAACCGCGTAGACATCCGTGCGCTTCGAAAGGAAGTAGTCCACGCCCAGCGCTCCTTGGTGATACTGTGCAGCCGACCGGCCGTTGATCTGACTTCCGCGGGTATAGTCATACGTTGCACCGAGCACCAAAGCTGGATTGAACTGATACAGGAAGCTGATTTCGCCGTTGTTGAATGTTCCCGTCTGACCGGCGAACGGAGACGCGTAGGAAGTGCCGAGGTTCGAGAACTTTACATTCGAGTACGTTGCCCCAACCGTCGCCGCACCCAGCCTATAGGTGCCGCCCGCACCGACGACCTGATAGGTGTTTGCGGAGCCAAAACCGGCATAAACGGGAGAGGACACGTTGGATGTCGTGGCCGAGGCCGTACCAGAAGTGCTATTTCCGAAGAAGCTCACGTTCGGGTTACGCACATTGAGGTATCCGACACCCAGCACTAGCGGTCCGTTCGTATAACCCGCGCCCACCGAATAAATCTGATTACGGCCGGTTTGACCAGCGACACCCCCAAGACTGTACAGCCCGCCGAAGTTGAAACCGCTGTAATTTGCGCTCTGAAATTTGACCGCGTTGTTTACGCGATAGCTGTTGTTGAAGTTATCGATGTCGCCTGCGTGCGCATTGATCGACGCTCCAAAAGTATCAGCGAATGCGAGCCTCCCGACAAAATCGACTACCGAGTCGTACTGCCGACCTAGCGTCAACGAGCCATAGGCGCTCGAGATCCCCACGTTAGCCTGGCGTCCGAACTCGAGGCCACCCTGCCCGAATTTTCCAGTGTTCAGATCAAAACCGTTCTCGAGCCTGAATGTCGCCTGAAGTCCACCACCCAGATCTTCGACTCCACGAAGCCCCCAACGGTTAGCCTGCATCGGTCCACTCGCTAACGCATATTGGTGTTTACCACCGGAGTTCGTGACGTAGCTGACGCCATCGTCGACGATTCCGTATAACGTGACGCTACTCTGCGCGCATGCTATCCCAGCATGCGTTGCTAACACTGCTGCACCGAGTATTACCTTTTTCATTGAATAACTCCTCCAAACGATTTGAATGCTTCCGAAAAAGCTGATCGTGCCGCTATCTTTTGTGCGGTCAATTACTTCTCTTGGTACAAGCACTTCCTGAACTAGATCTGCTGGCCCAATCGCAGCACTAGTGCGCTGTCAGGACTCCATCGTCGTCACGACTGCAACGCTCAACTCCCAACGCTAGTTCCATATTACGTAACGCTCTTTCTCACCTCATATCATTAGTTATACGAACTTACTGGTATGACCATCACTTGCCGATCGACAGGACCTCGCGATCACCTTATTCGAACAGCAAGATTAGATCGATGTTGTCTCCAATGATGTCTGGCGCGTATTCCGCATTTGTTACGATGGCGGGATGGATTCGCAAAGCGATCGTCGCCTGGCGTCCGCGCCATGTCGAATCGAATTTTCGGCGTCAAGAATGTTCAAATGTGATGCCTGCCACAAACTGACGGTTGAATTCCAATGACGATTGGCCGTACCCTCAACTTCCGTCATCGCCGCGATACCGTAGCCTCCCTGGCAGGAAGACATCGGTCTGCACGACAGTCGGATTGCCCGTTCCGCCTTCGTAGCGGCACTTGCGTCCGATAGGACGGAAGTCCTGCGTGAAGGCATGGATTCATGCCAAACCCAATCTCGTTGGCGTTGTCGCCGATGGCAAACATAGCCGGGCTCCGCTAGGAGGTCATTCACAGCACACGTTTTTCCGGGATGGCCGTTGGCGCTAACCGCTCATTAATGTGGAGTCGACATCTCTGCGGGAGGGCGGGTTGCTGTTGCTCATTTATTGGGTGAGCCCCTTACATGCAGGCGTGCAAGGGCTCGGCCACGAAATGTCCGGGCGCAATCTGATTGAGTCGCTGACGCTTAGGCTTGTACGCCACGTCGAAAATACGGCTTGGCATTTCGGCGTCTGTCGGTAATTTATTGGTTTTGCGCTGATCTGGATCAGCAATTGGCACTGCCTCCAGAAGCTTCTTTGTATAGGGATGATATGGTGTCTCGAAAACTTGACGACGCGTGCCTATCTCCACGATACGGCCTTGGCACATGACAGCGACACGGTGACTGATACGCTCGACTACAGCCATATCGTGCGAAATAAAGAGGAACGCGATGCCCATCTCCCTTTGCAGATCCTGCAACAGATTGACGATCTGTGCCTGAATCGACACGTCGAGAGCCGAAACGGATTCATCCGCCACGACCAGCTTCGGAGATGATGCGAGAGCCCGCGCGATGCAGATACGCTGTCGCTGGCCACCCGAAAACTGGTGCGGGTACCGTTGAGCGTGACTCGCCGCCAGCCCAACCCGCTCGAGTAGTTCGCCGACCCGCTTACGGGCCGCCGCGCCGTCGAGAATGCCGTGCACCCGCAGAGGCTCGACGAGGCTGTCTTCAATGCTGCGGCGCGGGTCCAGAGAAGCGTACGGATCCTGGAAGACAACCTGAATATCCCGACGTAGCCGTTTGCGCCCGGCTCCTTTCAGATCGCCGATGGATTGGCCTTCGAATTCAATCACGCCGCCCTGCCTGTCGATCAGACCCGCCACGGCACGGGCCGTGGTCGACTTTCCGCAACCTGATTCGCCGACGAGTGCGAGGGTTTCTCCAGCATAAAGATTGAAGTCCACACCTTCCACGGCGTGTACGCGTCGCTGTACCCTTCCCAGTATCCCTCCGCGCAGGTCATAATGGATCACCAAATCCTCGACATGCAGCAGCGGCCCCGTGGCATAGTCGGGCCTCGAACCAGTCGATGTTCGCGGCTGCAAAGCAGCAGGAACTTCCGCTATCAACGGAAACTTTGCAGGGAAGTCCGTCCCGGTCATTGCGCCCAATCTCGGTACGGCCGCGAGCAGTGCTCGCGTATAGTCATGTTCGGGCGACGCAAACACTTTCGTCACCGCCCCACGTTCGACCGTCTCGCCACGCTTCATTACCATGACTTCATCGGCTACCTGCGCGACGACACCCATATCGTGCGTAATGATAACCACGCCCATGTCCATGTCGTCCTGCAAGTTGCGGATCAGTTGGAGTATCTGAGCCTGGACGGTCACGTCCAGAGCAGTGGTCGGCTCGTCGGCGATCAGCAAAGCCGGTTCACACGCCAGGGCCATCGCGATCATGACGCGTTGACGCATGCCTCCCGAAAGTTGGTGCGAATAGCGGCCCATGACCTGGCACGCGTCAGGGATTCGGACCAGGTCCAGCATCCGCAACGCCTGCGCCTCCGCCGATCTGAAGCTACCGGGCTGGTGGAGTCTGATAGCCTCGACGATCTGTGTGCCGATTTTGAAAACGGGATTCAGTGAGGTCATCGGCTCCTGAAATATCATTCCCATCGCAGAGCCTCGCAACCGGCGCAGCGCGTCCTCTTTCGCCTGCACGAGATCGATAACGCCCTTTGACCTCGTATGCAGCTCGATACTTCCCGAAACAATCCGCCCGCCTCCCAGCTCAACCAGACGCATCAAGGACAGGGATGTCACTGATTTCCCTGATCCGGATTCGCCGACGATCGCCAGTGTTTGCCCGCGGCACACATCAAAAGACACATCCCGCACAACCGGACTCTGACCCGATACATCGCTACCGAACGCGACGCTCAGGTTCTTGACTCTTGCAACGAGGTTCTCCGCCATGCCTTACTCCGTCATTCCACGATTGCAGCGACGGCGCTGTCGAGCGCCGATTGTGCGGCCGCCAGCTTTCGCCGGGCCGCCACAATCCATTCACCGTCCGCCTCCCGCTCCGCTTCAGCACGCGCCAGCAGCCGGTCGACCTCGGCGGGCGCGACACTACCGGTGGTCACCCGGGTCTCGACAAAGCGCTGCGGGTCGAGGGCATCGCGCACCGTCGCGTCCATCAAGCCAAGAGCGACTCCCGCGGTTTCGACTGCGGCCGCGTCCAGCATCGCTCCCGTCACCCTGTCCGCCTTGATGTTCCCCTTCACACAATTGCGCACCAGACGGGCAACAATGTGATGTACCTGTCGGAACGACATCCCACTCTCGCGCACGATGACATCGGCGAGATTGCTTGACGTACACCAGCTTCCGCTGAGCAGTGCCGCCATGCGGTCTTCGTGAACGATCAGCGTTTCGATCACCCCGGCGAACAGATCAAGCATGTCCTCTGTCGTTTGCAACGCGGTATGGATCAGAGGGAGATCGCGCATGGCCTGGTCCCCCGTGCCTTCTGCGCGGAACGTAGCGAGTGCGGTGCCCAGCCATGTGACGGCGCCACCGGCCGCCTTCTTGATAGTCTCCAGGCCCGCTGGGTTCTTCTTCTGCGGGAAGATACTGCTGGTACTGCAGTAGCTGTCGTCACTCTCCACCAGGCCGAATTCGATACTCGACCATAGATGCAGATCCGTGGCGAGATCATTTAGATCGGCCATCACGAAAGAAAGCGCACCAATTGTTTCTGCCGCGTACCAGGCCTCGCGTCCGAGCTTAGAGTTTTCTAGTACCGCGTCGAAGCCGAGCAAATGCGTCGTGCGCTCCCTGTTAAGGGGCCACGACGTACCGGCGAGACCAACGGCGCCAAGTGGATTGCGATTGACCCGCGCATACGCCTGCGCGAGCCGGTCAAAGCTATCATGCAAACGCGTACTGAAGCTGAGAAGATAGTGACCGAACACCCACGGTTGAGCGTGCTGCATGTGGGTATAGCCGGGCATGATCGTCCTCGCATGTCGAGCCGCCTGCTTCGCGATCGCGGCCTGAAATACATTCAGACGATCCATCACGTCCAGCATCCGGTTACGATCGTATAGGCGCCTGACCGTCGCGCCCTGGTCGATGCGGCTGCGTCCCGTGTGCATCCGGCCGGCAAAATCCTCGCCGATCGCATCAAACAGGTAGGACTCAACCTGCAGGAGGAAGCTACCCTTGTGCACGTCCACGGGGAAGTCCTGTGCTTGCATGCTCCTCATCCGCAATAGCTGCTTAAGGATCGACTGGCCGACCGGGCGGCTGACAATGCCCGTTTCGACAAGCATTGCGGTATGCGCGAGGTCAACGGCCACGAACTCGCGATATTGGCGCTTCTCCGAGTCCAGAGCGGGCACGTCGTGATATCTGACGAGGCGGTCCGCCGGTGGGGCGCTCAGGCGAGCTTCGGTCAGCAGCATTTCATTTTGTACAGTCTGTGTTGTCATGGTTTTCTCACTTGGTCAGCGTGGCCCGATTGAAATCAACGACTCCATCGTCGTAAATAACGAGCCCTCTCAGGTTCTTTCGCATTGCGAACATTTGCACTTGATCGAATAGCGGAATGGTCACGGGATCATCTTGCCAAAGAATGCGCTGGATCTCGCCGTAATAACCCATCCGTTTGTCGTAATCCATCTCCACTGCGGCCAACCGGAGCAACTGGTCGACCTTGGGATTGCTATAGCCTGTGAGATTTGACGGATCCCCGCTCATGAGCTTGCGTCGCAGCCGGATATCTGCGTTAGTCAGGCCGGTCCCCAACAGCCACAGGTTTGCATCATTGCTTCCTTTTCCAGTACCGGTTCCGGGTAGAGGCCTGTACAGGTTCTTCTGGTAGGAGGCCCACTCCCACACCTTGAATTCCGTCTTCAGTCCGACCGCATTGAGGTAGCTCTGAACGACTTCTGCCGTTTGCCTATCCTTCGTGTATCGACCCGACGTGGTCCATATCACCACGGTGCCTGAATATCCGTTGGGATACACCTGTTTGATCAGCTTCTTCGCACCATCCGGGTCATATGGGATAGGCTCGAACGCCCGTCTGCCTTGCACGCCCTGCGGAAACGGGCTGGTGGGTACACTGCCATATCCCAACAGCACCTTGTTCACGATGGCTTGCCTGTCGACTGCCATATTGACCGCTCGCCGCATCCGTGCGTCGCTAAAAGGCGGCTTCGCGACATTCATCTCGAAGAAAACCTGGAACGAACTCGGCACACGCGAAAGCACCACCTTCCCGGAGTTCCTGATTGCATTGGCCGACTCGGGCGACAGATTGCTCACCAGATCGGCGTTGCCTGTCTGCAGCTCGATCACGCGGGCGGAATCCTCCGGCACCGGTCGAAAAATAAGGTTCTCAAGCCGCGATGGCGGACCGAAATACGTCGGACTGCGCTTCAGGACGGCACTATCGTTGGGTATCCAGCTAACGAATTCGTATGGACCGGTACCGACAGGATGATGTCCATAAGCCCGGCCATACTTCTGAACGGCAGTGGGACTACTGATTGCGGACCATTCAGACGCCAGAACCTCGAGCAATGTCGGCGACGGTTGCCGCGTCGTGATGGTCACAACCAGCGGTGCGGTTGCGACCACTGATTCGATGCTTCCGTAATACGAACGATTCGGCGACCCCAGTCTCGGATCGCGAATGCGGTCCAGATTGAACTTCACTGCCTGCGCGTTGAACGGCGTCCCATCCTGAAACTTCACGTTCTTGCGCAGGTTGAAGGTCCACGTCTTGCCATCGGGTGATGTAGACCATGATTCCGCAAGATCTGGGACAATCTTTTCCAAACCGGGTCCGTCCCATTTGACCAACTGGTTAAAGACGTGCGAAATCACGATATGCGATGGCGTGCTTCGCTCCACCGCCGGATCGAGGGTATCGATATCCGCGCCTTCGACGTAGGTCAGGCTGTCGGGCATCTGTGCTCTCGCCATGTCAGCCGCAACGACGGTGATAGCCACTATCGCGATGAGCGTCCGGCAACACGCTGCTTTACTACGTTGCTTCATACGTAACCTGTCCTTGGTGCCTGGAAGAAAACTTATTCCTTGACGAGAAACCACATTGATCACCCGCGGTACGCGTTCGGATACAAAGAATCGTGATCAACGGGCCAACCTGGTTTTGGGATCGACGTAATCACGCAGTGCGTCGCCCACCAGATTGAAGCTAAGAATGACCAGGAACAACGCACCGCCTGGCGCAGCGACCACATAAGGATGGCTGATGAGAAGCGGCCGCGACTCCGCGATCATGGCGCCCCATTCGGGCGTGGGCGGCGGAGGCCCCAGTCCGAGGAAGCTCAGACCCGAGCCAATCAGAATCGCCTCGGCAATGGAAACGGTGGCCTGCACGATCACAAGCGACGCGACATTAGGCAGGATGTGAGTGATGAGCAGACCCCAATCACTGACACCGATCGATTTCGATGCCAGTACGAACTCACGCTGCTTTAGCGCCTTGACCGGGGCGGCAAAAAACCGCACGTACACCGGAATGGTGGAAATCGCTATTGCAAGGGTGAGGCTGAGAACACTGTTGCCGGCCACCGCGATCACCATGATTGCAACGAGCGTGCGAGGAAATGCGATCATGAAGTCGGTCAGCCGCATGATCGCGCTCGGCACGACACCCGAGTAGTAGCCACATATCGCGCCTAGCCCAACTCCCGCCAGAACAGCGATCGCCACGCTTCCGAACGCGACGGTCAAGGTAATCCGCGCTCCCCAGATAATGCGCCCCAGAAGGTCCCGCCCCATCTGATCTGTACCGAGCCAGAAGGATGAATCCGGCGACGTGAGAGACCGGGACAGATGGACCTCTGTGACCGCCTTCCAGTCAAAAAGCCATGGCGCCGCTGCCGCGGCCAGCACAAATACGATGATGATCGACAGCGCCACGATTGCGACCCAACGTCGACGCGTAGTCAGGAAGCGAATAAATCCACCGCGTGGCGAGCGCAACTCCAGGCCCGCCGTGTCAGGCGTATGCGATACGAGGGTCGAGGATTCCATACACAAGGTCCACAAGCAGGTTAACAAGAACTACCAACGTGGCGAAAGCGAGAATCGTCCCTTGCACCACGTATATGTCGCGAGCAACGATCGCGTCGATCATGAACCGCCCCATCCCAGGCCAGGCAAACACGGTCTCAACGATCACCGCCCCACCTAGCAACCGGCCAAAGTCCATACCAAACACCGTGACAAGCGGGATAGCCGCATTCGACAGCGCATGCCTGAACACGACATTTAATGGAGACACGCCTTTGGCATAGGCGGTGCGGATGTAGTCCTCGCCCAGCACGTCCAGCATGGTCGACCGAGTGAGACGTGAGAAGGTCGCGACATACGGCAGACCCAAGGTCAGTGCGGGCATGAAAAGGTGCGACCAGCCTCCTCGGCCGGTCGGAGGCAACCATTCCAGCTGTACGGAAAAAAACAGCATGAGGAGCAGGCCAAGGAAGAACCCTGGCAGGGAAATCCCCAAGACAGCCAGTGTCGTGAGACAGTTGTCGATAAGCCCTCGCGGTCGAACCGACGCCGCGATTCCCAACGGCACGCCAAGCAGCACCGCTATCAACATACCGGCCGCGGTCAGCTCGAGGGTTGCGGGCAAAGTCCGGGCGATGCCTTCGCTAACAGGGGTATAGGTCTGGAACGAATCGCCGAGATCTCCATGTGAGAGTTTGCGGAGATAGATGAAGTACTGCGTCATCAGTGGGCGATCCAGGCCGTAGTTCTCCCGGATCTGCTGCACGTCCGCCTCCGTCGCATCCGGGCCGGCTGCCAGCCGAGCCGGATCGCCGGGTATGAAGTGCAGCATCATGAATACCGAGAGCGATACTCCCACCAGCATGAGTGGCAGCAGCAACAGGCGGCGAATGGCGTAGTTCAGCAAGGCGTCTCCCGATTTGTTTATTCAACGAGCTATGGCACAGATGATTGCCGTCCAATATGCCTTTCGCAAACCCCCAAAACGTTGGACGCGCATAAGGGAATGTTATGCTTCCATTTTCGCGCTCTCGAACTTGATGTCACCCGCTCATGCAACTGAATCCCCGACAACTTGAGGCCTTTCGTAAAGTCATGGTGACCGGCAGCATGACGATCGCCGCAGAGATGCTGAAGATCAGCCAGCCTGCCGTCAGCCGGCTGATCAAGGACTTCGAGCATTCGTTAGGTTTGCGCCTGTTTCGCCGGGAAGGCAACCGTTTGATACCGGGCGCAGAAGCTTTACGTCTGTTTAGCGAGGTGGACCGCTTTTACCAGGGTATCGAACACATCGAGCGCGTGGCGGGCGACCTGAAGGCGCTACGTACCGGCACCCTGCGGATCGCCTCGATGACCGCATTAGGTCTCAGCGTCCTCGCGGAAGGGGTGTGCCGTTTTTCCCGCAGCCGCCCAGGCGTTACCACATCGCTGAGCATGATGCCTTCGTTAAGCATTCTGGAACTGACCGCCGCTAACCAGGTGGATATCGGTTTTGTGCAACTCATGGGGGGCGAATATCCAGGGATCGATATCATCCCGTTCCCTGCTGTCGAAGCGGTGTGTGTGCTTCCCAGCACCCACGCGCTTGCAAGAAAAAAAATCATCAGGATCGACGATTTGCATGGCCAGCCTCTGATCTCTCTTAGCGTCAATAGTCCTATACGGATGCGACTGGAGATGGCGATGGACGCAGCCGGAGTGATCTGTGAACGGCCGGTCGAAAGTACCCTGGCACATTCAGCCTGCCGAATGGTGGCGGGCGGCCTAGGGTTGACGGTATGTGACCCATTCTCCGCCACTTACACGCGGTACCCCGGGACGGTATGCCGCCGGCTGGAACCCGCAGTGTCGTATGAGGTTGCCATGGTGCTTCCAGCGCATCAGCCGCGCTCGACCATCGTGACAGAATTTATGAACGTCATACGCAATCTATTCAAGGAAGAGTTCATTCCTCAAATCGATGGCAAGATCAAGGCTCGCAGGCGCGTACCAATCGCGAGCCGTTAATTGGCGAACCTTGTCGCGCTAGCATGTTTTTTGCGCCGCGACATTGCACGGCATCTTTGTCTTCGATGCGCCAAGCCACTTCTGCGTTTGCATCTGCGGGCAATTGTCACTCATCGGGGATACGGAAGATCGTTCGTCAGGTGTCAGCCGGTTGCGCGAAGCCCCAATAGGTTCGCACTCTTGGGTTACCCGGCGAAGAACAGCGGGCGACGGTGTCCGCGTTGCTGCACTGCATCCTTCGGGTTGGCGGGGCAGGACTCGGCGAATGCGCATGTTGCTCGGGAGCAAGGCGACGATAGGTGCACCTTTCTGGACGAGAGGTCGACCGTGTGGTCTGAGATCGAACCGAATCAGTGCTCTTTCTGTTGGCGCCCACAATGGGCGCTAGCAATGTTCACAGAGGCGCTAGCAAGTTCAATAACGTCGCTAGCGTAGCCATCCATTGCTGGGAAATCGAGGAGTTCGATAGCGAGATATCGCGCGCAGTGCAGCACCGAAGTTGGCGACTTTTCCAAATATCGATGCAGGGACCGTTTCCGGCAGGCTATGATGCGCCGTGCAGTATTCAGCTTCGGGATCAAGCCATTCGCTCTTCCACCGTGGGGCCGACACGTCGACACCCGCGAGGACAGCGACCGTATCGCGCGCCCCGCGGTGTTGAACGGATAATCGGCGGCCGTCAAGCCCAGTTGCCGGCACTCCTGCAGAAATCTCTCGTGCAAAGCCCGCAAACCGTGCTACCGGATCCGGATGCCGTCGTTCGAAGGCATCTGCCTGAGTGTCACGCGGTGCTGTCTGATCTGCAGCACGAGCCAAGCAGTGAGCCTGGGGTAACGCTCAAACAGCTGTTGAAGATCGCTAATTCTGCTAGCGGTGCCCATAAGGGCGCTAATGGCGTCCGTTAATTCCGCTAGCGTGGCTTTTCCATCGGAACATGAACGCACTGCCCGGAACGACTAACGAGACGCAGCACGACACTTCGGTTGTCGACGTCCAAGCACGCATTTGATAAGGAATCCGACACAAAGCAAAAGTTACGACTCGTATGGCGTTTTCGTTCACCTCAAAAGATTGGCACCGCCCGAATATCGAAATAAATGACCTTCGTCAATATTGCTTGCCGCCGCCTGTGGCTCGCGAACCTGTCGCGTCGATCGGCAGGCACATTAGCCGAATTAGAGAACACGCCGAACGCGCTAGCAGAATTAACGAACATCCTCCTGCTCGCCCGTTGCCGGAACGCAACGGATGACACCACTGGCAATCTTACCTCGTCGCCATGCCTGGCGGGCCCTGCGGCTCATCTCCCATTAGCAAATGCTGTGGACATCGCTAGCAGAATTAACGGACACCAACAGCTGTATCGGCGACCACGACCTTCCCCTCCGCAGCTTGCGCTGGCGGCGTTTCTGGAAATGCGTCTGGGCTGGCGGGACTGTTGGTGCTCTGGCCGTTGGCGCATTTGCGGAAAGGGCAGCGTCCGCGCTGCGTCCGAGGCAGCCCTACGTGACCTGCCTGCTGCTGTTGAAGATCGCTAATTCTGCTAGCGGTGCCCATAAGGGCGCCAATGGTGTCCATTAATTCTGCTAGCGTGGCTTTTCCAGCGGTACAGAAACACTCTGCCCGGAATGACTAACTAGGCGCACACCGCACTTCGGTTGTCGCCGTCCAAGCAGGCATTTAATTGGTACTCCGATATAATGCAAAAAGTCCAGCCCTGTATGGCGTTTTCGTTCACCTCAAAAGAATGGGACCGCCTGAATATCGAAATAAATGATCTTCGTCAATCTCCCTTGCCGCCGCTTGTGGCTCGCGGACCTGTCGCGTCGATCGGCAGCCACATTCGCCGAATTAGAGAACATGACGAACGCGCTAGCAGAATTAACGAACATCCTCCCGCTCACCCGTTGCGGGAACGCAACGGGTGACACTACTGGCAATCTTCCCTCGTCGCCATGCCTGGCGGGCTTTGTGGCTCATCTCCCATTAGCAAATTCTGTGGACATCGCTAGCAGAATTAACGGACTGCAACAACAGCTTCCTTAACCGCCCCTAAGCAGGGATGTGTCAGACTCAGCTCAGCCCGAGCTCCTTGAGAGCCGCGCGGATGAGCTCACGCACTTCATCCGGGACGTGCTTTAAGTTGTCACCCAGATCCCGAAGCACCCGCTTTCCGCCTTGCTCCCGAGCAATTCTGCCCAAGATGCGGACAGGATCGCCGGCCCGCGCGGCTGCAATGGCGATGTCGGATATCCGCCATTCCGATTGGAAGTAGGCGTCAACAAGGCGCCGTCGCGCGCTCTTGCACTTGTCCCAATCGAGGAAAACGAACATTAAGCTCAGCAGAGCGAGCGCACTATCCTTTGTGAGTTCACGATACACAGGCGGAAACGCTGCTGCGATCAAGGGTGAAGCGACCTCGCGCTTTTCATCGAGTGCGATTGGCAGAAGCGTGGCCGACGCCCGCATAAAACCATTCGCTGTCACCGATCCGGATTCCCACAGAAGGTTTGCGACGATTTCAGCCGCCTCCTTGGATATGTCCAACTGGCGGCGACCCGCCAAGGCATTCGCCATCTCCTCGACACCATTAAACATGGGCCTGCGAGCAGCGTTGGGGGCGCGGCCGAAGGCCATGAGATTTCGCGACGCGGCGGCCGACGAAACTCCTCGCTGCAACCCTGCACGCATTGCCCTTACGCCGTTCAGCTTGTCACCGGCCGCCGACAGCAGTCGATCCAGAATGGCGGACGAAACCTCGTTCGGCTCTTGCGGCAAGGCGAGTTCGATCGCCTTGTTGACGAGTTCCGTGCTGGTGCCGACCTTCAGCGTCGGGAGCAGCGCAACCACAAGAGTGACGTAGTCGCGACTCGGCATGGCTACGTTGCAGACAATGCGGGTGAGGAGCTCCGCGTCCGATTCGTCCGAAGCATTCAGCAAGGCGATGGACCTAGTCAACATGCGCTGGTCGGCCAGCATGCCACGCAGCTCCAGTAAATTAGCCTCGGCGAGCAGGAAGCGAATCAACTCGTTCCGCCGGCTGTCCTTCAGTGCGGGACTGGTAACGAGCCAATCCATATCCGCCGGTATCGGACGCAACATCGCCTCCAAAAGCGCGTCTCTTCCAGCGCTCGCGCCCATCTCACTCACAGCGTCGCGAAAGACAGCGTCCGCTCGAAGTGCCCTTGCGCGTTCGACGAGGACGCCCCGGATTTCAGTCGAGCTCAGTCCGTTGACGGCGTGGAGGTGTCGGGCTTCCTTAACCAAACCATCGGCGTCCAGGTCGTTAATAAGCATCCGCGCGGGCTCGACTTGGCAATCGTCGACAAGAAGCCCAAGCAGCAGCCGAATTGCCTCCGCACGCACACAGTCGTCGGCGGTCCGGAGCGCTGCCGCCAGCGCAGAGGAGAAGATCGGGTACCTCCCTAGCGTCCCCTTCGCCAATGAAGCACTAGCGAACATCAGATCAAGAAGATTCTTCGCATCAAGACGACTAAGCATTTGAGCGACGTCGACATTTAGGGATCGCGAGAGTCCATCCGCAGCCGCGCTCACCAGCAGCGCTTTCTGAGGCTCAAGGTTCAGTGCCGAGATCACATCCAAGGTCTCAATCGGATGGCGCGATGCGAGATCGACAGCGGCATCCCGAATGGGCTTCTCGAGCGACAACGTCGGGAGAAGGCCCTCAAGCTTCTGAATGAGCGCGCCCAGAAATCGCCAAGCATCCTCCGCCTGCATAGTAGTCGCCGCCATAGCGGCCGACCGGGCGAGCGCGGGCTCAAGTTCACGTATTAGATCGACCTGTCGGACCCTGCGAGTGTTCGCAATATCGAGCATGCCCAAGGCCGCAGTCGGCGATTTCGGCAGCTTGCGGCGCAGATCATCCCACAGCATCGAGACCCGCAGCGCCGACTCGCTGCCAACGCCGTCCGATGACATCTCGCCGAGCGCGTCTAGGCTCTTGAGCGACGGAACCGGCGCGCTGAGGATCTTGTCGACAATGGGCGCGGACCACGGATGCCGTGCTTGTTCGCGCTTTCTTCCGTCAATTCGACGCCCCTTCCAGTCGGCGAACCGGGCCCTAGCTTCCTTAGATGCAAACACGAGATCGAAGCTTTTACGGCCGATCGTCCGCGGCGATCGGGCGAAGGTCGACATACTGAAGGTTCGGCGAAAACCGGGCCAGAGTGCGGTCGTCAAGCGGAGCGCAAGCGGCTCGGGTGCCTCCGCGTCGAACACGACTATCGGTGCGCGCTCCTCGAGAAACAACGCCTCAATCAGTTCTATCCCGTGCGACGGTTCGATCGGCGGAAGCAGGGACGCGACGGCCGCAGACGCTCGACGCTCGGCCGGGTTGTCCGAACCGGCCTCGGTCGCCACTGCGACGATCGACGCTATGTCCTGCAACTCCTGCCACTCAGACATCGGCACCAAAACGCTACGGGTGCGTACGCATCCCGCCCGCGGCGCCTCCAAGTCCTGCCAAGTACGGGCCACAACATAGTGCGTCTCGCTCGGCAGGGGGTACAGCGTGAGATAAGGCGAGAAGCGTTCGCCCGGCGAAAGTGGGCCGGCGACGTCGGACAGACGGTCGATCAGATCCTGATCGGGTTTGGGAAGCCGGATGGTGCTTGACAGGAGCTGATGCCCCTGCCGATAGCCATGAAGCTGCTGGTCGAATCCGGTCAATCTACTCCCCCATCGCCCAAGCTATAGGCAACATCACGTCCTCATCGGTCCTCAGGCCGTCCCCGTCGTTGACGACGACCCAGCCCTGCTCCGAGATGTCACGTTCAAGGAAGCGGTTGCGAAACTCCTCGTCATCCTCGAGATCCCCTCCGACCACCGAGAGTCCGAACAGCCGCACGTCCAACCGGCCGGTATCCGCGAGGCGGCCGGCGAACAACGGGAACTCCCGCTTGAGATACGCCATGGGCCCAGCGGCGCGAACCTCGGGGTCAAGCAGGTCCCATGCGGCCACAACGACGGCTACGTGCGGGCGCCCTCCATCAACACGGTCAGCAAGATATAAATAAAGATAGCGCAGCAGTTCGCAGAGGACGACTTGGGTCGGCAGATCGGGTTCCGATGGCACTTCCACAACGTTCGAGGCGTCGTCACCAGAAAGGGACTGCTCGGCTTCCACCGCGGCCATTTGTTCGTCGCCGACCGCCGCCTCTGGTCCGGCGACGGATTCATCATCCTCCGCATCCAATCGCAGGATGTTGCGCGCGGTCACCCAGTCAAGCGGCTGGACGATCTGATCGGAACGCGCCCGCACGAAGACCACGGCGCCCTCGGCCTCGTTCAGAACGTCGAGCCATTCTTGAGAAATCTCAAACGTAGCAACGGTTCGCGTCCACAACTCGCCCGAGATGTCCGGCACCATCAGCTCAGTCAGATTGCCTTGGCCGTTCGCACCTCGCACGCTGATCGAGAAGTCCGCGCGGCCGACCTCCAGATTTCTGTCGGAACGGGGCGCGAAACTACCCTGCATCAGGTGTTCGACGGCCCCGTCGACATAGGCGATGTCGTCCGGAAGCCGTTCGGCCCGCAGAACGCCTTTGCGCTTCTTGAACGACGGCCAGAGCCGCCCGATGTAATTGGTCTTGCCCGAATCCGGGCCGCCCAATAACACTATCGACCTCCGTGTCATGCGGCGCTCCTGAAGCAGCTAAGCGTTCTCGTACCCGCGCTTTGATCGTCCGGCCAGAAATCGGGCGGCGGCCGATCGTGGCTCAGCGTCATGTCGATGAGGGATGCCACACCGGAGCCGGGCGGAATCTCCCCAAAGGAAAACGAAGCGATTGGCGCGAGCGCGATCTTCATGTCGTACCTAAGGCCCTCCTCGCATATGCTTTGATATGCATCCGTCGGGAATGCACCGATGTCCCGCCAGCTAGGGACGAGGATGATCCGTGGCCGAGGCGTAGGAAGAATCGCGGACAGGCGTTCTACAAGCGTCTCGGCCCGATATGTCGCATACCTCTTCTTCTTTGGATCAGCGAACGCACGGCCGTCAACCATCAGCCAGATCACTGACACGGATCCCAAGAATGCGAAGCGGTCACTGTCAGTCTTGTCGATCAGCGCCCTCGACCATTCGCCCGGGAGATCTGGCATCAACATGTCGAAGAATCGGCCGTCCTTCTGGCGGCGCAACCTGAAGTGGAGGAATCCCGCCTGCCTATCGTCGGCCATCTCGGTATGCGTTGTCAGCTGCGCCGGTTCGTCCCCCTTCGTCCAGAGACGGCTGCCGCGCGCGATCTGCTCGAACGCCATCAACGAGGCGCTGTCGGCATAGTCGTACCCCTCGAACTTACCCCTGGCGAGAAGCAGATACGCGCTAACCAAGCAGGCAGTCTTGCCAGAATCAGGCAGCCCCAAGATGCCGACCATCGTCGTGTGCCGCCTCGACATGAGGGACGTTGCCTCCTCAAGTCCCATCGTCAGGCTCGATGGTAACCTTGGCATCTCGTCCGGGCGACTCAGGACCGCGCTGCCCAGATCGGCCGGGGATCGCCCTGTCGTCGAAGGACTTGCTGCACGACCGCTCTCGTCGATCTCGTCGCCTTCCTTGATGTCACCCCCAGTCTCGCCTGGATCACTCCGGTTCGGGCATTGCTCGACCGGATGGTTTAGCACACACGCACCTGTCACGTTGAACGTGCATTCGCCTAGTCGGCATGCGCCCAGCTCCATCATCAACCGCCTCCCAGCATTTTGACTTGGAGGATCCCGCTCTCCAGGAGTGCCCGCGCGCCCCATTCACGCGCGTCGCGCTCAATGTCCGCGCCCGAACGGTTGGCGTGCCCGCTTGCGATCCCCGCAAGCAACGGAAACACTGAGGGCGATTGACCGACCCGATCCGCGTTAATCGATTTTGCCAGGGTCGAGCGATAATCCTCGAGCGCAGTAAGCAGAGCGGTCAAAGCGGCGGCGCTGCCGGCCGGCACACCGCGCAGCACGACGTTGCGGTGGCCCGATGCCGGCAAACGCCGCAGCTTCGAGGCGCCGTCGATGCCGGCGACCACGGCACGGACGAGTGGATTGGCATCCGAGAGACGGCCGTCAAGTGCGTCGCTCCAGTCCTCGATTGTCCACCACAGGAACTCGAGCTCCTCCCGGTCCAGCTCGGCATTCTCCCGCAAGGCTTTGACCAGCGGCTCAGTAGCTTTGCGGTAGACAGCGTTCGCCCGCGAACCCGTAGGCTGAGCCTCCGGCAGCACGAGCGGTCCAATCTCCGGGACCGGCACCCGCTTGCGAGACCGCTCAGCGATCAGCATCGTCCGCTCGCGCGCCGCGACGAGCACTTCCTGACGCAGAAGCTCAATCGGTTCCTGCAAGATGGTGGGCTGGAACGACAGCGCTGACCAGAGTGCTGCCGCCAAGGCGTCAACCGGGGCTCCGACAGTTTCATCCGGCTCTCGTCGAACGAGGTCTAAGGCGGACACCAGCGCCACAACGACGATTTCGAGATCGCTGTTGTCGCGCACGAACGCGGCGCTCCCTGCATCCACGATCGCCTGCTCCACTTTGAGCGCAAACGTATCACAGGCCTGCCCATCGGCGACACTATCAGCCAGCGCCGAGGCCAATCGGATAGCTGCCCACGAATCGTCCAACGCCGATATCCACGCCTGGATCGTCGCAACGGCAGCGTTACGACGATGGACATCTTCGTCCTTGGGATCGGGCCAGAAAATCCTGACGTACTTCGCCATCACGCTCATTCAGTATCCCCCTGCTTCTGTTCTAGAATCGCCGCGTCTATCGCGGCCGACAATTTATCCAACTGCCCTCGCGAGACTAGCTTCGCGAAAAACCGTTGCTCGGTGGTGTGATCAAGACGGTCCGTCAGATCGGCGGGTATCGCGTCTAGTTCGACTAGGATGCGCCTACGGCGCTCTTCCGGTATATCCCGGAAAAAGCGCAGACGGACCAGGCGAACGTCGTTGGGCATCGACAAGTCAGCCTCCTTCGATCCTGTGACCCGGTTCGCGACCGGTCGAACCTGCGGCGGCTCGAACATCCGGGTCTGCATCGACACGACCGGCGGCCCCCCCCTACGGAAGTAGGGTGACCCAAGGACATTGCGCTCCGACCTGCCTTCGAGAAAAATGGCATCCCGCTCGAAGCGCTTCATCTCCGGATTCCAGGTTCGCGGGTTGATGGTTACAGCCAGAGCGTCCGCGGCCTCGTCCCAGTCGAACGTTATGATGTTGTACTTGTAAGTGTACTTTTCGTCGATGTCGTCTGGCGCAGTTGCGCCGGCGGCAAGCATAAGGAGATCGCAGCGTTCCTCAACCGGCTTGATGTCCAACGATGGGAAGTGCTCGTGCCCTGAGATGATCACGCGAGCGCGCGACTTGAAGTACCGAGCTGCCTCGTTAGAATCCTGGAGCCAGTTGAGCGGGTGGTGGACGAGTACAACCATCTCCTCGCCGTCTATCGCGTCGAACACACGCTGGCGCGCGCCCAATATCAGCCTCCCCCTGTCGTCCTTGCGCGAGCAGATCAACGCCGAGTTCAGTCGTACGAAGCGGACGGTACGGCCCGGAGCCACGGCGACCGCAACGTCTGCCGAGTAAACACCGCCCACGTCGAGATCGCATCCATAACCGCTCGAAAAGTCCCTGTACGCGGCGAAGCGCTCGTATAGCGCCTCGCGCTGTCCATCGTCGTCCAGGAGCATGTCCAGCATCTTGTCGCCATGCTCGCGGATCGCGTCAAGATGGAACTTCACCACGGGGGTGATGGCGTCACGATCAATGTCGTGGTTGCCGGGGACCATCTGAATGGCAAGGCGGCTGCAACCGACGCGCTCCGCCAGCTGGTCCAGCCACTCGCCCGCCTTCACATATTCCTCATACTTCGCAGAATAGGCGATGTCCCCGGTCAAGATGATGCCGGATGCACTTGTCCCGAGCTTGGCGATCTCCTCAGCGGCGTCGTCAAGCAACCGTTTCTTCGCGTCGTCGTTCGTGAAGACAAGCCCTCCATCCTTTTCCTGACCGAAATGAATGTCCGACAAGTGTATGAAAACTGCTGCCACTTTCCCCCCTCTGCGCTCACTGTAGACACTCGATCAAGTCATAAAACGGGCATCGTGCGCGAGCAAAGCTATTCTCTGGCGACCGCCGCTTTTGTTTGAACGTCTGACAGCATCAATTCCAAATTTAATGAAGGCGTGCTGCTTGGGTGCTTGCCAAGATTGAACAATCTGCCGCCACGTCTGTTTCCCCTGCGAACCGGAAATTCAGCTTTTCAGGTGAACCCCGTGATCGGTCGATAATCCCCTACCGCGACGTGGTCCACCGGGCACACGAAAAAAGTGAACGCCGATCCATTGGCCTCGGACATCGGTGCGACTAACGTTTGTTGACTTCGTGAAGCCCACCTACAGACCGGCGCCCTCCGCAGTTGCGCAGTTGCGCAGTTGCGCAATTGCGCAACTGCGGCACTGCGTGACGCTGCCTTGATCGCAGCGTCGGCGCTCTATCCAAAGTCGGTGGTCGCCGCCGCGGAATATTAACTGTTTATTGACTTCATTAGGTTGTGACGTGGCTTACATCGTCGAGAGCGGGAAGCTGGCGGGAACGGAATAGCAATATCGGCACCTGCTTTCGCCGACGGACCAAACACGACGCAAGTGAGGGCAAGGCTCGATGCGCAGCCCAAAATTGACCGCGGTTTCGGTCACCCCACCGCCGAAGTGAGCTGTAGTTAAAGAGCCAAATTGAAAATCGAGATCGAAATTCGTTTCACAAGTCCAGCGCCGCGCTCCGGCGATTTGCCAAAATCGCGGGGTGGAATGGCGCAACAATCCGTTTCTGGGATTCTGGCCTCCACAGTTGCCCGACTGGATCAGGAACCCAGCCGAAAACGACTGCCAACGTTCGCGCAGTACCTTAAGCCCCACGCAACGGTCGACCGTCTGCTCTCATCCGGGTGCGCCGCTTCCGCTCCGCGGAACCCGAAGCGCGCCAAGTCACCTACCGCTGCCCGTCGGCTTCTCCCCGCCCGACTTCCCAAGGCAACGTTCCTCAGGCGCCGCCTCAGAAACCTCCCAGAAACTCCCAGAAGGCAGCCGGACTGCCAACGCGTGGCCTGTCCGCGTTTGGTTATTGCTGACGGCGTCACCGCAAGCCGACGACGGTGCACCGGGCTGCGCAAGTGCCCTCCTCGCCTCTCCGCGTGCACGAGTGTGCCTCGCCGGCGACGAAAACTCGCGGACTGACGCCTCAGACTAGGAATCGCCACTTCTGATAACTTCGGGTATCAGGAGTGTGCATTTCCGGATGGAGGCGGGCACCTCAGCCCTTTTCGATCATCGCAAATGGGGAACTGGCGACCGCCCAGCTTGGCTTCCCATCACGCCACGACAGCCAGCATCGACCGACGACACCCGACAGACGCACAAGCGCATGCATACTGAGCACGAGCCGCTTCGTCTACGGTGCTGTCGATTGCCAGCAGATAGTCGATGAAAAGCTCTTCGCCTGCGTCGACTGGCCGGAGCGTGTAGATGAAAATCCGTCCCTCATCCTCGACGGTCTCGCAGTTCGGCGCACAGGCGTGATTGAGCCACCGCGCGCTGTTGCCGCCAAGGCTGCCGTCGATCACCCGCCCATCCGACAGGCCAAAAAGAAATGTGTGTCCTTCGACGCCTTCATGCTGGTGACGGCGCACCGCATTGCGCCACGAGGTGATTTCACCCTTGTATTCAAGCACCCGTTCGACCGCCGCGAGCGCGTGCAAGGCGAACACGCCTTTGCCGTGAACTGGAGACCGCCGGACAACTACGCGCCTCATACACTTTCCTTTCCCGATGTCAGCGCCAGTATACGAGTAGCAAATTTCCGCATCCAGTGTGATGGGATGAGCACGCGCTTGCCACGATCGGGCGTCGGCGGCCATATCGATGCTGGAGAGTCGAGGTATCTGATCCGCAGGCATCCCGGAATGACTGACCGATCGCACGAGGATATCCAGCTTCAGAAAAGCTGATTACCCAGTTCACGCAGGCTGACCCACTTCACCGTGCTCACGAAGGTCCTGCCTGTGGTGTCGAGCGACTCGATCATCGCGCGTTGCCCGCGGGCTTCCGCAATGACGCGCACGATGCGCGTCCGGTAGCGCAGTAACGCGCCGATCGTTGGGCACGAGATTTCGCGCCCGGTCCGCGATCGTTTCTTTTCCATACGGCGATCTATATAGATGTGCAGCGAATCGCAGGGGCCGCAGTAGTCGCGGCATCTCGCACTGATCCTACCAGGCCGGCCGACCGGGGTCCAGGCGTTGCCCGATCACGCCGTGCCGTTGCTGGCACCACCACCTGTAGCTGCGACCCTGCCGCCAGCGGCAGAAATCCGGCCGACGGCTTGTGCGCGATGTTAGCCGCCGTTCACGGCGTCCTTGAACGCCTTGCCCGCCGTGAACTTCACTGTCTTCGCCGCCGCGATCTGGATTTCGGCGCCGGTTGCCGGATTGCGGCCGACGCGCGCGGCGCGCGCCCCCGTCGAAAACGAGCCAAAGCCGATCAGCTGCACGGTGTCACCTTTCGTGACGGCTGCGGTGACCGTGCCGATAAACGCATCGATCGCCTCGCCGGCGGCCGCCTTGCTTGCGCCGGTCTTCGCGGCGACTGCATCCACCAGTTCCTGCTTGTTCATTGTGACCTCTCGTTGTGGTTGAAATCTCGTCACCCTACCTGATCGGCGCGCCTCCGCGCAATCGGCACGCAGCGGCAAGTGGTCCGCGACAGGCCCGTCTTCCTGTCGTGCCGGGCACGCACCGGGAGAATTCGTCTGGGGCCGTGCACGGGTCCAAGACGCTGACGGAGAAACGTCAACTTCCGGGTTCTGCGCCGGAGGTCCAGTCTTTCCCGAGGGTCGCACGTCTCTGCGTTGTCAACGTCTTCCATTGCGCGTGGCCGCGCGCTTCGCGCCTGCGGACTACTACAGCGATCCAGTCCCGCGTCCTCAGTTCACAGTCGGCGCACCGCGTCCATCACCACATGATGCGATCCGGCGACGCCGTCCGGCTCCTACTCGGACTACCGTCCGCAAACGAAGGGGTAGATAGCTCTGACTATCGATCCCTCTCGATTCACTGCTGGCGGTGAGAACGGCTGCGCGTCATTCATTCCGGCGTTTTCCGGCCGTTTCAATCCTGATAAGTCGTATTAGCTGCGTTGCGTTTAATGATCCGGCGGCCCGCAGACCGCTCCGGACACGCAAAGTCGAAATACGGCCGCCCCTCTGCAACCATGCACACCGGCGACAACCGCGCCGACGGCTTGATCTAGGTCGACAGATTCACGATCTGCGATGCAGTGCCGCTGAAAATTGCGCCAGGCGCGACCGCAACCGGGCCGTCGCGGTCGATGTGTGCAAGCTGGTTCATTTTCTTCTCTCAGTTTGATGATTCATCGGTCAATATCTGGCCCACCGTCGGGTGCGTCCGGATCAGCGGGCGATGCCGCATCCTGGTCTGGATTGGACGGATCTTGCGGGGCGGGTGGCTCCGGATTGCGCACGGCATGGCGCAGCGCGTCGCGCTCCCATGTGTCGCGATCACGCTGCGCCGCCCGACGTTCCAGCGCCTCGGCATCGAGTTCCGCTACCCGGACCTGCTGGATACTCTCCAGCTCCGGCTGCTCGAACACGAC
>NZ_JARESS010000259.1:0-404 GCF_046027915.1 Paraburkholderia sp. RL17-347-BIC-D | reverse complement strand
GCCGCTGAAGTCACCACCACGATCACGCCGATCGACCGCAATCGCGTGTCGGTGCTGTTCTCGGTGGCCGAAGGTCCGAGCGCGAAGATCCGCCAGATCAACTTCATCGGCAACAAGGCGTTCAGCACGGGCACGCTGCGCGACGAAATGCAGTTGTCCACGCCGAACTGGTTCTCGTGGTACACGAAGAATGACCTGTACGCGAAAGACAAGCTCACCGGCGACCTCGAAAACGTCCGCTCGTATTACCTGAATCGCGGCTACCTCGAGTTCAACATCGACTCGACGCAGGTGTCGATCTCGCCGGACAAGAAGGACATGTATCTGACGGTCACGCTGCACGAAGGCGAGCCGTACACGATTTCGAATATCAAGCTGGCGGGCAATCTGCTCGACCGCGAGCC
>NZ_JARESS010000258.1:0-412 GCF_046027915.1 Paraburkholderia sp. RL17-347-BIC-D | reverse complement strand
TCATTCGCACGCTTTTGCCGGTCGGCGAGAGTTCGCCCGAAGCAGACGGCCATTCTTCTCCGTCGCGGCCATCACGCTATGACCGGTGACGGGCGCGGCGAAAGCACACGTTGGATCCCGGCGGCTCGGTCGGTGGCACCGTGCTCGAAATATGGATCGATAGTTCCCGATTGGCTAACTTGACGGCGTTGATCGCGATCATGCTCGGAACGTCGCAATCAGCACCTCGGCAAATCAGGCTCGGGGCTTAAGTCTCACAGGCATTTGATTCGGCACCATCGTGAAGGCAGAAACCTCTTCAATCTCGGCCGGGTCGATTGCCAGTTCGATCTTGAAGTGCCTCATCAACATCGATATAACCAGCCTCATCTCGACCGCTGCAAGGTAACGACCCGGACACACTCTCGGCCCC
>NZ_JARESS010000257.1:0-419 GCF_046027915.1 Paraburkholderia sp. RL17-347-BIC-D | reverse complement strand
CGCGTGCGCTGGCTCTTTACCCTGCTCTATCTGGGCGGTCTGCGCATCACGGAGGTCGGCACGAACACGATGGGACGGTTTTTCCGGCGCGCCGACGAAAACGGCACGGACCGCTGGTGGCTTGACGTGATGGGCAAAGGTGGCAAGGAGCGGCTGGTGCCGGCCACCACGGAAATGATGACGGAACTGGGCGCCTACCGGCGGGCACGCGGACTGCCCGCCCTGCCCTCGCCGGGCGAGGACACGCCGCTCGTGCTGCCGGTTGGCCAGTCGCGCAAACCGCTCACGCGGGCAGCGTTGCACCGGATCGTGAAGGATGTCTTTAACGGTGCGGCGCAATCCCTGCGCGCACGTGGTGAAGACCATGCGCCGCGCGCGGACCGCCTCGAGCAGGCGTCGGCACACTGGCTGCGCCATAG
>NZ_JARESS010000256.1:0-422 GCF_046027915.1 Paraburkholderia sp. RL17-347-BIC-D | reverse complement strand
CGCGCATTCCGCGCCAGTGACAAGGCGCTCATTCTTCCGGCGGCGCTGCGCGCGCCGCGCGGTAATCATCAGCCAGCGGCTGCGTTTGCTCGGCGGCGTTCTCACCTCACGTGGTGTCGTGGCATACCATCGCGCCGCGCAATTTCACGATATTTTCGGCATTTCACCGAGGCGAAGCCGATGGCCCGTCGCGCCCAAACGAAGGCACTGTTTTCAAGCAGACCGTTCCGGCGAGCGCGCAGCGCGAGGCGGGAAGTATGAGTGCCTTGTCACTTACGCCGAATGTGCGAGCCGACAGATTCCAGATGGACCACTATTCCCTCCAAGCCAGGGGACCCGCTTAAGAGTTAGCGGTTCAAGCCGCTTTCTCTTGCCTACTTCTCTTTGCGGCCGGCAAAGAGAAGTAGGTGCCGCCCCGCACA
>NZ_JARESS010000255.1:0-424 GCF_046027915.1 Paraburkholderia sp. RL17-347-BIC-D | reverse complement strand
GGCCGACCTCGCGCACGACATGCGCACGCTGCTCAGCAACATGCGCGGCGCCGCTGAAGTCGCGCTCGCCCGGCCGCGCTCCGTCGATGAATACGAAACGCTCCTCGCCTCGAATCTGGAAGAGTGCGACCGGCTCTCGCGAATGATCGAGAGCGTGCTGTTCCTGGCGCGCGCCGAGCATCCGCAGTTCGTCAAACAACTGCGCGAGTTCGACGCGGGACAGGAGTTGACCCATATCGCCGACTACTTCGAAGGCATTGCCGAAGAGGCGAATGTGCGCGTGCGCGTGAACGGCGCGGCCAGCGTGACGGCGGATCTCGAACTGTTCCGCCGCGCCGTGAGCAATCTGCTCGCCAACGCCATTCGCTATACGCCGCAGGGCGGCGAGATCGTGCTGGCCGCAAGCGCGTCGGCCGACGCGGTG
>NZ_JARESS010000254.1:0-424 GCF_046027915.1 Paraburkholderia sp. RL17-347-BIC-D | reverse complement strand
TACCGCGTCGGCCGACGCGCTCGCGTCCAGCACGATCTCGCCGCCCGGCGGCGTATAGCGAATCGCGTTGGCGAGCAGATTGCTCACGGCGCGGCGAAACAGTTCGAGATCCGCCGTCACGCTGGCCGCGCCGTTCACGCGCACGTGCACATTCGCCTCTTCGGCAATGCCTTCGAAGTAGTCGGCGATATGGGTCAACTCCTGCCCCGCGTCGAACTCGCGCAGTTGTTTGACGAACTGCGGATGCTCGGCGCGCGCCAGAAACAGCACGCTCTCGATCATTCGCGAGAGCCGGTCGCACTCTTCCAGATTCGAGGCGAGTAGCGACTCGTATTCATCGACGGAGCGCGGCCGGGCGAGCGCGACTTCAGCGGCGCCGCGCATGTTGCTGAGCGGCGTGCGCATGTCGTGCGCGAGGTCGGCG
>NZ_JARESS010000253.1:0-431 GCF_046027915.1 Paraburkholderia sp. RL17-347-BIC-D | reverse complement strand
GCCAGAAGTAGAAGCGGCAACGGAATTCCAGCCACATGATCCGAAGGCCCTGGTCATCGGTTTCGCATACGTTCTTGAAATACAGCAGCACCGGAAAGCCAAGAAAAACGAACAGCAGGCCGCCGGGCCCGACGAAGAATGAAACCAGCACGCCGACAAACATCGACGCGACGACGACAACCAGCATCGCCATATAGGGAACGCCCCAGATGGCCGCCGTGCGGCCAAGGCCATTGAATCCGGGATAGCGGGTTTTTTCGTCCGACATGGCGTGCTCAGCTGAACATGTTCCACAGATACGGTGCGAGCACGCCGACCACCGAGCCCACCGCCGCCACCTTGCCGCACATCGTCACAAACTCGCTCCAGTGCGCGCGATCGGCCCAGCACTCCGCCCCTTTCCACATCAGCACGCAGGCCGCGACGACGCC
>NZ_JARESS010000252.1:0-434 GCF_046027915.1 Paraburkholderia sp. RL17-347-BIC-D | reverse complement strand
ACGAACACATCGAAATACCGGTCATCATCGAAGACACCGGTGTCGAGCAGTTCGTACTCGAACTCCTCCCGCGATCGCCTCCGGTTGGTCTCGATCAAGTCCCGATAGGGATATTCTCGCTGCGGGTACTTATAGAGGTACTTCATGTAGGAGTGGGTGGGCGTGCTGTCGAGGTAGAAGTAATATTCCTTGACGTCCTCGCCATGGTTGCCCTCGCTGTTGGTGAGGCCGAAGAGGCGCTCCTTCAAGATCGGATCGCGCTCGTTCCACAACGCAAGCGCAAAGCACAGCTGCTGCCTCTCGTCGCAGAGTCCGCCGAGCCCGTCCTCGCCCCACCTATAGGCACGTGAGCGGGAATGGTCATGGGTGAAGTAGTTCCAGGCATCGCCGTTGTCGCTGTAGTCCTCTCGCACTGTCCCCCACTGCCGCTCGCT
>NZ_JARESS010000251.1:0-445 GCF_046027915.1 Paraburkholderia sp. RL17-347-BIC-D | reverse complement strand
GGTCGTGCCGTTGCCGCTCGTGTTGATCGAGCCGTCGTCGATCACACCACTGCCATTGGTCGACTCACCCGAGATGTTCGTCGTGCCGTTGTCGGTCGTGTTGATCGAACCGTTCGGATCGACGATCACACCCGAGCCATTGGTCGAGTTGCCGCTGATATCGGTCGAACCGTTCCCGCTCGTGTTGATCGAGCCGTTGATGTCCGTGCCGTTACCGTTGGTCGACCCACCCGAGATGTTCGTCGTGCCATTGTCCGTCGTGTTGATCGAACCATTCGGATCGACGATCACGCCCGTGCCGTTGGTCGAGTTGCCGTCGATGTTGGTCGAACCATTACCGCTCGTGTTGATCGAGCCGTTGTCCACCACACCCGAACCGTTCGTCGAATCACCGGAGATGTTGGTCGTGCCGTTATCCGTCGTGTTGACCGAACCATTCGGATCA
>NZ_JARESS010000250.1:0-449 GCF_046027915.1 Paraburkholderia sp. RL17-347-BIC-D | reverse complement strand
GCGACTCGATGCTCCGCTTCAAGAAAGATCCTGCGACCCAGAAGGTGTTGGCCAACAGCGTCAAGCTCGCCGATGTCAAAGCGGCCGACTACGATACGATTTTCTACGCCGGTGGTCATGGCCCGATGTGGGATCTGACCAATGACAAAAACTCGATCGCCTTGATCGAGGATTTCTACAACGCCGGCAAGCCGGTCGCCGCCGTCTGTCATGGTCCGTGTGTTCTGCTCAAGGCAACTTATGAGGGACAGCCTCTCGTCAAGGGAAAGCGCGTCACCTGCTTTACCAATGATGAGGAAGAAGCCGTCGGCCTGACCAAGGTGATGCCCTTTCTCGTCGAGGATGAACTCAAGCGCCTGGGCGGCCACTTTGAAAAGGTGGAAAACTGGGGCGTGTTCACTATTGTCGACGGACGGCTGATCACCGGTCAGAACCCGGCCTCATCTGGC
>NZ_JARESS010000025.1:0-130101 GCF_046027915.1 Paraburkholderia sp. RL17-347-BIC-D | reverse complement strand
CCCCGCACAGGGGCAACGCGAATAGACCACTAACAAATCAAGGAAAGGCCAACACCTTAAAACCAGCAACCACCTGCGGCGCAGACCAAAACCCGCAACATCAATCCCGCGCCGAAGAAGCCGCCCCATGACTCAACCAATCGAGCACAGCGCTAGCATCATCATCAGCCCCTTGCCTGGCTTTGGCGACCGTCTCCGCGACATCAGCACTAGGCACAGCGCGCCGAATAGCCACTCCAACAGCAAGAATATCGATCATGACGAGATGCAAGATCCGCGAAATCATGGACAACTGCGACTCACGAATTTCAATGTGATCGGTTTCCAAAGCCACAGTAGCCCGCTTAGCCAACGGCGTATTGCTAGAAGTAATAGCAATCACCTTAGCCCCGGCCTGCATAGCCACATCCAGCACGCGCAGCAATTCAGGCGCGCGCCCTGACTTGGACACAGCAACAATCACATCCCCCTTCCCAAGCAAAGCCGCTGACGCCGCCTGCATATACAAATCGCCATAGGCAATAGTAGGAATACCAAACCGGAAGAACTTGTAATGCGCATCCTGCGCGACGATATTCGAATTCCCGAGCCCATAGAACTCAATCCGCCGCGCGCCGTTCAGAAGATCGATAGCCCGCTCGACCTGATCGAAGTTCAAATGCTCGCGCAACTGCAAAATCGCCGACACGGTGTTATCCAGCACTTTCGCGCCGAAGTCCGTCGCCGTATCACCCAGATGCACCTGGCTATGACTCACCGGAATCGTACCGGTCAACCCCGTCGCCAGCTTCAGCTTGAAATCCGACAACCCCTGGCACCCAAGCGAACGACAAAACCGGATCACCGTCGGCTGACTCACATCCGCCTTGCGAGCGATATCGACAATCGGATCATTGATGATCGACCGCGGATGATTCAGCGCGAGATCAGCCACACGTCGCTCGGCCGGCGTCAACGCATCGCGCATCTGGCGAATCCGCTCGAACACCGCCGATGAACTACCGCCCGCGCGATTCGACAACTGCTCGGCAAGAATCGCCGATACACCGAGAAACGCGGGATATTCAGCGGTAATCACATACGTCGGCACGTTCTGCAGATAAGCCTCGAACCGGCCCTTGGCCTCGAAGCGCTTACGAAACGACGAACGTGAAAAGAACTCGCCAAGCCGAGGCACGACACCACCGCCGATATAAATACCACCCAACGCCCCAAGCGTCACCGCGATATTGCCCGCGAAGGTGCCGAGAATGCCGCAGAACACATCGACGGACTCAGCCGCGAGCGACTCGCCTTCCAGCGCGCGCTTGACGACCTCGACGGTGTCGACATTTGCTGCCACGCGCTTCTTGTCGCGGCCCGCGAGCGCGCGATAAATCACTTCGATGCCAGGCCCCGCGGCAACGCGTTCGAACGACACATGCGACCATTTCTTGCGCGCATATTGCAGCACGATGTCTTCGCGTTCATCAGCCGGCGCGAACGTAGCGTGGCCACCTTCGCTGCCGAGCGCAATCCAGCGATCGTCAGCGGGAATCAGACCGGACACACCCATGCCGGTGCCCGGACCGAGCAACCCAATCACGCTATTCGGCCGACGCGCGCCGCCGCCCACCTGCACGCGTTGCTGGTCGGTGAGACCGGGCAGCGCCATCGCCAGCGCGGTAAAGTCGTTCACCACCAGCAGCGTGTCGAAACCAAGCGCGCGTCGCGTGGCTTCGATCGAAAAGCTCCAGTCGTGGTTCGTCATGCTCACCTGATCGCCATCGACCGGGTTCGCAATGGCGATCGCCGCGTGATTCACGCGGCCGATCTTGGTGTCCTTCAGATACTTCTTGATGACTTCGGCAACGCCCGGATAGTCCGCGCACGGATAGACCTTCACCGAGCCAATTTCGCCCGGGCTAGTCTCCAGCGCGAAGCGCGCATTGGTGCCGCCGATGTCGGCCAGCAGCCTCGGTCCATCGGCGTGCTGGCCCGCGCCCGGAACAGCCTTAGTTTGCACACCAGTAGACATCGAGTCTCACTCCCTTGTCGTTTGCCAACTGCGAGATGGCATTTTTTTGTAGCGAAGCGGACGCGGCATTCAGCACGTCCATCTTGCGCGGTCCTGCGATCAGCAAGAACAGATGCTTCACTTCCTTCAACGCGGACATGGACCAACTCACGCGCGCATGCGGCGCGCTGCCGGGGTGCACGGCAACGAAGCGCTCGGTCGTCGTGATCGCATGGTCCCATTCGGGCGAGTCGGCAAAGATCGACGCGGTGTGGCCGTCTTCGCCCATGCCGAGAATCGCGACGTCCGGCACGACGCTGAAGCGCGAATCGGCATTCAGCGCGGCGACATGCGCGTTCAGATCTTGCGTGGTGTCCACGAGCGGCCAGAAGGTGGCGTCCTTCGCGGCATTCTGCAGCAGCGTGGCGTGCACCAGTTGCGAGTTGCTCGCGCTGTCCGTCTCCGGCACCCAGCGGTCGTCGACCAGCGTCACGGCTATGCGCGCCCAGTCGAAGGTTTGCGTGGACAACGTCTGCAGGAACGGGCGCGGACTGCTGCCGCCGGACACCGCAAGCATTGCGGGGCGCGCGCCGGTGGTGGAACCGGCGGCCTGTGCGGCGAGCGACGCATGCAACGCGTCGCCGACCGCTTTCGCCAACGCGTCGGATTGGGCGCGTTGATCGTCGAAAGCGTGAAGCTCGATCACTTCTCCTCCGTGCTGCTTTTTTGTGTGATCTGCGGAATGTGCCGTACTGCTCTCACGCGATGCCTGCAAAGTGGATGACTTGCAGGCGCCCTCGTGATACCGGCGCCATTCCGTTCAGTTCGTCGGTGGGTCTTACGGGCGACACGTCATATTCCATTCAATACGACGCGCCGCCGTGATTCAATTCTCTTCTTCGAGCCAGCAGGTGCCGTGCTGCGCCAGCATCGCGCTCGATGCAGCCGGTCCCCACGTACCCGATGCGTACGGCTTGGGCGGCTTGTTCGACGCCTTCCATTCGTTCAGGATCGGTTCGACCCAGCGCCATGCGGCTTCCTGCTCGTCGCGCCGCACAAACAGCGCGAGGCGCCCGTTGATCACATCGAGCAGGAGACGCTGATATGCCTCCATCTGTCCTTCGCGGAAGAACTGGTCGAACGCGAGGTCGAGGTGGACGCTGGCCAGGTTCATGCCTTCGCCGGGCTGCTTCGCGAGACAGTACAGGCGAATGGTTTCGTTCGGCTGCAGGCGGATCACCAGACGGTTCGCGCCGGCGCGCAATGCGGAGGCGCCCAGCGCTGAATGTGGCACCGCACGAAAGTTCACCACGATCTCGGCGACACGGTCGGCGAGGCGCTTACCGGTGCGCAGGAAAAACGGCACGCCAGCCCAACGCCAGTTTTCGATCTCGACCTTCAGCGCAACGAAGGTTTCGGTCGTGCTGTCCGGCCTCACGCCGGACTCGGTGGCGTACGCCGGCACCGCGGTGCCGCGAATCACGCCCGAATGATACTGCCCACGCACGGCGACCTTGCCGATATCGCGTGGATCGATGGGCTTCAAAGCGCGCAGCACGCGCAGCTTTTCGTCACGCACCGAATCCGAATCCATGGAGTGCGGCGGTTCCATCGCCACGATGGAAAGCAGTTGCAGCAAATGGTTCTGCACCATGTCGCGCAACGCGCCGGTGTTGTCGTAGAAGTCGCCGCGCGCTTCCACGCCGAGCTCTTCGGCGATCGTGATCTGGATGCTCTCGACCCACTCGCGGCGCCACAGCGGCTCGAACAGCGCATTGCCGAAGCGCAGCGCCAGCAGGTTCTGCACCGGTTCTTTACCGAGGTAGTGGTCGATCCGGTAGATCTGTTCTTCAGCGAAGATTTCGCCGACCGCATCATTAATTGCATTCGACGATTTGAGGTCGTAGCCGAGCGGCTTCTCCAGCACGATGCGCGAATTCTCGTTCAGCCCGACCGATGCCAGCGCATGGCAGATCGGTACGAACAGCGACGGGCCCGTTGCCAGATAGAACACGCGGATGCCCGGCAGATCCTTGATCGCGTCGCGCAAATGGACGAAGTCTTCCGCTTTGCCGAGGTCGATATTCACGAACTCGATGCGCTCCAGAAAGCTCGCCCATGCCGTTTCGTCCACACCGTTCTTCGACACGTGCGGTTTGACGTGCTCGTTCACCCACTCAATGTACTCGCGGCGATCCGTGGCATGCCGCGCCACCGCGACGATCTTGCCGCTGTCGGCCAGCATGCCGCCTGCACGGTGTGCTTCAAACAGTGCGGGCAGGATCTTGCGCATCGACAGGTCGCCGGTGCCGCCGAAGAGAACGAAGGTGAAGCTTGAATCGGTTTGCATGAGTCTCCGTCGATGTCCTGGGGCCGCGGAAGGTGAGCGAAAGCGCGACCGTAGTCCGATAAAATATTTTTTGACACTGAATTGTAGTTTAACTACAATCCAAATCAAGAGGTAGCGCTAATTCGATGAAAAAAGCGTGCGCTGTGAGTCAAGATGCGCGTTTTCCCGAATCGGCAGGCGTCCCCTGCATGTTAACGGACATTGCGTGTCGGCACGTGCCAGCATGCCCCGGCGGCCCTTACGGAAAGCCGGGGAGCTGAACCGCCGGCAGGGTCTGCCCCAAGTTGACGTGCAAGGCACCTCGAGTCTGCCGCGCGCGACGCGGGCAGGCAAAAATCAAAAGAGGAGACAGTCAGTTGCATCCCGAACCACTCATCTCTTGAGCTTCCAGCGGCCGAAAATCGGTCCGCCGGCACATGCCTTAAGGCATGCGCCCGACCGTGCTCGATCGCCCAGTGTTTTGCCTGTTTGAACCAACCACAGCACCCTGGCGACATCAGGGGCCATTTGTTTTTTGTTCAGGTGTCTGGAGGAGATAAGCAATGAAATTTCGCGCGATCATGGGCGCTTTGTGCGCCGCAGGTCTGATGTGTGGCGTCTCGGCTGTGCAAGCCGCCGAGTCGGTCGAAGTGTTGCACTGGTGGACTTCGGGCGGTGAATCGAAAGCCGTCGGCGTCCTCAAGGACGACATGACGAAGCAGGGTTACACGTGGAAGGACTTCGCGGTTGCGGGTGGCGCCGGCGCGGCTGCCATGACGGCACTCAAGACGCAGGTGATCTCGGGCAACGCGCCGACCGCTGCGCAGATCAAGGGTCCGCTGATCCAGGACTGGGCGTCGCAAGGCGTGCTGGTGCCGATCGACTCCGTCGCGGGTGACTGGAAGAAGAACCTGCCGCCGGAAATCGACAAGATCATGCACGCGGACGGTCACTACGTCGCGGCGCCGTTCTCGGTGCACCGCGTGAACTGGCTGTACATCAACAAGGCAGCGCTGGACAAGGCGGGCGGCAAGGCGCCGACCACGTGGCCTGAGTTCTTCGCGGTCGCCGACAAGATGAAGGCCGCGGGCATCCAGCCGATCGCGATGGGTGGCCAGCCGTGGCAAGACCTGACGCTGTGGGAAGACGTCGTGCTGTCGCAAGGCGCGGGCTTCTACAAGAAGGCGCTGGTTGATCTCGACGAGAAGACGCTGACGTCGGATCAGATGGTCGGCGTGTTCGACACGGTCCGCAAGATTCAGGGTTACTTCGACGCGGGCCGCACGGGTCGTGACTGGAACCTGGCAACGGCCATGGTCATCAACGGCAAGGCCGGCATGCAGTTCATGGGCGACTGGGCGAAGGGCGAATTCGCCAACGCCGGCAAGAAGTCGGGCTCGGACTACATCTGCGCCGCTGTGCCGGGCACGGAAAAGTCGTACACGTTCAACGTCGACTCGTTCGTGTTCTTCCAGCAGAAGGGTCAGAAGGCGGCAACGCCGGGTCAGCTCGCACTGGCGAAGACGATCATGTCGCCGGACTTCCAGGAACAGTTCAGCCTGAACAAGGGTTCCATCCCGGTTCGTCTGGGCGTGTCGATGGCCAAGTTCGACGACTGCGCGAAAAAGTCGTACGCGGATGAACAAGTGGCGATCAAGTCGGGCGGCTATGTGCCTTCGCTGGCACACGGCATGGCGCAACCGGATGCAGCAGCCGGCGCGATCTCGGACGTGGTCACGAAGTTCATGAACTCGCAGCAGGATTCGAAGAGCGCTGTTGCCGCGCTCGCGAAGGCAGCGAAGACCAAGTAAGTTGCGTCAAACGAAGCGGCGCGCCCGGCGGTTCAGCAACGGGCGCCGGGCGCGCCCTTCGTGTCGCTGATTGCCGGGGTTTTACTCGTTGCATTGGCAGGCGGCTTCACCCTGGTTTCATAGAGTCACACCTATGTCGTTACGGCCTCGCGTTTTTTCAGCGTGAAGGTCCGGGCGGCACAGTTTCAGCAGGAGTCGAGTAGTGACTGCTTCTATCAGCGGAAACGGGAAAACGGCCACCGTGACCCGCCGCACGTCGCCGATGGCGGCCCTTGCCGATCGCTGGATTCCGAAGCTGGTGCTCGCACCCAGCGTCGTGATCAGCCTGATCTTCGTGTATGGCTTCATCGCCATTACCGGCTTTCTGTCGCTGTCCAATTCGCGACTGATGCCACGTTATGAATTTGTCGGTCTCGATCGTTATCGCGAGCTGTTCGATAACGATGTGTTCTGGACGTCGGCTGCCAACCTCGGCTGGTTCGGCATCCCGTTTATCGGTATCTGTATCGGTCTGGGTCTGTTCCTCGCGATCCTGCTCGATCAGCAGATCCGCAACGAAGGCGCGCTGCGCGCCGTGTTCCTGTACCCGATGGCGCTCTCGTTCATCGTGACGGGTACGGCGTGGCAATGGATCATGACGCCGAGCATCGGCCTCGAGAAGGTGTTCCACGACTGGGGCTGGACGAGCTTTTCGTTCGGCTGGCTGGGCGACCCGGACAAGGCGATCTTCTGCGTCGTGATCGCGGCCGTGTGGCAATCCGTGGGCTTCGTGATGGCGCTGTTCCTCGCGGGCCTGCGCGGTGTCGACGGTGAAATCTTCAAGGCCGCGCAGATGGACGGCGCGAATCTGCCCACCATCTACCGAAAGATCGTGATTCCGAGCATGCGCCCGGTGTTCTTCTCCGTGCTGCTGATTCTCTGCCACATCACGATCAAGACCTTCGACCTGGTCGTTGCGTTGACCGCGGGCGGTCCGGGCACGTCTTCGTCGCTGCCGGCTATTTTCATGTACACGTTTTCGTTCAATCGCGGGCAACTGGGCGTCGGCGCGGCATCGTCGATGATGATGCTCGCCACTGTCGTAGCCGTGCTCGTGCCGCTGATGTATCTGGAATCGAGGAGCACCCGCAATGCAGCCTAAGATGACGATCAGCCGTGCCGTCATTTATGCGGCCTTGATCCTGTTCGCCCTGTACTTCCTGTTCCCGCTGTACGTGATGCTGTCCACGTCGTTCAAGGACATCGATCAACTGCGCACCGGCAACCTGCTCACGCCGCCCACGCATTGGACCATCGACCCGTGGATCAAGGCATGGAGCGGCGCCTGTACGGGTGTGCGTTGCGACGGCATGCAGCCGTTCTTCATGAACTCGGTGCGGATGGTGATTCCCGCCGTGCTGATCTCGTCGATCATCGGCGCGTTCAACGGTTATGTGCTCACGCACTGGCGCTTCCGTGGCGCGGATCCGATCTTCACGATGCTGCTGGTGGGCTGCTTCATTCCGTTCCAGGCGATCCTGCTGCCGATGGCGCGTTTCGAAGGCTTCCTCGGCCTGTCGAACACGACCACCGGTCTGGTGGTGGTGCACGTGATCTACGGCATCGCCTTCACCACGATGTTCTTCCGCAACTTCTACGTCAGCATTCCGGCTGAACTCGTGAAGGCGGCGCGCATCGACGGCGCGGGTTTCTTCACGATCTTCACGAAGATTCTGCTGCCGGTTTCGCTGCCGATTTTCATGGTGTGCCTGATCTGGCAATTCACGCAGATCTGGAATGACTTCCTGTTCGGTATTGTGTTCTCCGGTGTCGATTCGATGCCGATCACGGTGGCGCTGAACAACCTCGTGAACACCTCGACCGGCGTGAAGGAATACAACGTGGACATGGCCGGCGCGATCATCGCCGCGTTGCCCACGCTGCTGGTCTACATCATCGCCGGACGCTATTTCGTGCGCGGCCTGACGGCAGGCGCAGTGAAGGGCTAGACGCCAAGCTAAACCATCCGAGCGCGGCGGCGCTTCATGAAGCGCCGCCGTCACCCGAAGACGTTTTCAAGCAGTACCAGAGACAAGAGGATTCACAGCATGGCAAGCCTTTCCATCCGTGACGTGTACAAGACTTACCCGAACGGGGTGCCGGTCCTGAAGGGTGTCAATATCGACATCGAAGACGGCCAGTTCCTGATTCTCGTCGGCGGTTCGGGCTGCGGGAAGTCAACGCTGCTCAACATGATTGCCGGCCTCGAGACCGTGACCAAGGGCGAGATCCAGATCGACGGCAAGACGGTGAACAACCTGTCGCCGAAAGATCGCGACATTGCGATGGTGTTCCAGTCGTACGCGCTGTATCCGTCCATGACGGTGCGCGAGAACATCTCGTTCGGTCTGAACATCCGCAAGGTGCCGAAGAACGAGCAGACGCAGATCGTCGACCGCGTGTCGAACACGCTGCAGATCACGCACCTGCTCGATCGCAAGCCGGGTCAACTGTCCGGCGGCCAGCGTCAGCGCGTGGCCATGGGCCGTGCGCTTGCACGCGATCCGGTCATGTTCCTGTTCGATGAACCGCTGTCGAACCTCGACGCGAAGCTGCGTATCGAGATGCGTTCGGAAATCAAGCTGCTGCATCAACGCCTCGGCACGACGATCGTCTACGTGACGCACGATCAGATCGAAGCAATGACGCTCGGCGACCGCATCGCGGTGATGAAAGACGGCATCGTGCAGCAGTTCGGCGCACCGCAGGAAATCTACGATTCGCCGTCGAACCTGTTCGTGGCCGGCTTCATCGGCGCGCCGCCGATGAACTTCATCCAGGGCAAGCTGGTCGAGCAGGGCGCGGGCGTGGCGCTCGAACTGGATACGGGTGTCGCACGCACGGCGGTGAACCTGCCGTTTGACTCGGCGAAGGTGAAGTCGCATGTGGGCCGTGACGTGATTCTCGGCCTGCGCCCGGAGCGCATCACCGACGCGCGCGGCGCGCATGGCGACAACGCGAAGCTGCAGCCGATCGAAGTGAAGGTCGACGTGATCGAGCCGACCGGTCCGGACACGCTGGTGTTCGCGCAGGTCAACGGCAAGCGCATTGTGAGCCGCGTGCACCCGGCCTCGAATCCGCAGCCGCTGACGAACACGACGTTGCTGTTCGATACGTCGAAGGCGGTGCTGTTCGATCCGACGAACGAAGAGCGGATTGCCTGATCGCGAAGTTCGATTGCATTAGAAGAAGAAAAGCCCCATGCGTTTCGCAACGCATGGGGCTTTTTCGTTTTTGCGCGCCTCGCTTCGTTAGTCCGTGATGCGCAGATCCGGATTGTTGCGTGCCAGTTCGGTCACCCACTCGATGAACGCACGCAGCCGCGAACTCAGATTCCGGCGATGCGCGTAGAGCACCGAGAGCGGCGTGCCGGGGCTCGTATAGTCGGTGAGAATTTCCTTCAGCGCGCCTTGCGCGATCAGATCGGCGACCATGAAACGCGACGGCTGGATGATGCCGTGACCGAGCGCGGCCGCGCCGATGTAGACCGAGCCGTCGTTCACGGCGAGCACGCTCTTGAGCGACACCTTGGCGATCTCGCCGTCCACCTGGTATTCGAACGGGAACGTTCTGCCCGTGCGCGCGGACACGTAGTTGACCGCACGGTGCTCGCTCAATTCTTCGAGTGTGGTCGGCTCGCCATATTTCTCCAGATACGCCGGCGACGCGCACGTGACGATTCGCGCCTGACCGATCCGCCGCGCGACGAGGCTCGACTCCTCCGGCGTGCCCATGCGGATCACGCAATCCACGCCGTCCTGAATCAGATCGATGTTGCGGTCGGCGAGGCCGAGCCGCACGTCGATCTCGGGGTATTGTCGGTAGAAATCGTCGAGCGCGGGGAGCAGCAGCGCGCGGGCCAGCGTGCCGGACGTATCCACGCGGATCGTGCCGGCCGGATTTTCGCGTTTGTTCGACAGCGACGATTCGGCGTCGGTGACTTCGGCGAGGATGCGCACGCAGCGCTCGTAGAACAGCGCGCCGTCTTCGGTGACGCTGACCTGGCGCGTCGAACGATTCAGCAGACGCACGCCGACGTGTTCTTCCAGCGCCTGGATGGTGCGGCTGACTTTGGCGCGTGGCAGGTCGAGCGACTCGGATACTTTGGTGAAGCTGTTCGCTTCGACCACACGCGTAAATATCTCCATCGCTTCGAAACGGTCCATGTTTTGCCTTAAGGTTGAGTGGCGGAAGTAGGTTTCGAAGTGAAGTGTATAGGCTGGAAAAATTGTTGTCGCAAACGGTGATGGTGGGCGGGGCGCCGGCCCCCGTCTTTCGGCCGACGCGGCCGCGCCGCGGTCCCTCAATCGCGGTCCGGCGCGCCGAGTGGGAAATACGCGCGATACGGGCGCGCCTCATCCACCGCGCGTGCGAACGACGGCCGCGCCAGCAGGCGTTTGCGGTAGGCGAGCACGTGCGGAAACGCCGGGCCGATGGCGTGCGTCCAGTCGGCGTAAAACAGGAACGGCGCGGCGCCGCAATCGGCGAGGCTGAAGGTGTCGCCAGCCGCCCATTCGCGTTCCGCCATCACCTTGTTCAGCCAGCCGTACGCGGTGTCGAGCATGGCGCGCGCCTCGGCCACGGCTTGCGAGTCGCGCTCCGGCTCAGGGCGCATGCTGTCGTAGACGATCTTTTGCTGCGGCGTCGAGATGTAGTTGTCGAAGAAGCGGTCCATGCTGCGCACTTCCAGCGCCGCGGGGGCGTCGGCCGGCAACAGCGGCACCGGGCCGGGATGATAGAGGCCCAGATACTCGATGATGATGCTCGCCTCCATCACGGTCCGGCTGCCGTCGACCAGCAGCGGAAAGCGCTTGATCGGCCAGAGCGCGGCGAATTCGGCCATGACTTGCGGGTCGTCGTGCGCCAGCAGGCGCAGTTCGAACGGCGTGCCGTTTTCGTAGAGCGCGGTCAGGACCTTCTGACAGTAAGAGGAGAAGGGATGGGCGTAGAGCTTCAGGGGCATCGTGGTCACCTTGGGCGGTTGCTGATTCTGGGTGCGCTGCGGCGCGACGACGGCCAAAGGGCCGTTTACCTCACGACGAACGGCAGCGGCGTAAATCGACACTATGACGATTCATCCGACCCGGCATTCGTTACGCCAAAAACGTCACAAAACTATGAAGAAAGATGGTGTAACATTTGAAAACTTTGTAAGAGACGCCGACGTGACCGGATAAATGGCGCAACAGAAGCGACCGGGGCGTCACTCAACGAATAACGAATAAATTCGACGCACGGGGAGCTTTACATGTCTACGATCACGTCCTCGGTGAATAGCGCGACGGCCAACGCGCAAAGCCAGGTCCAGCAAGCAGCGCAATCCATTATCAGCGGTTCGACCGGCAATTCGTCGATGGATGTGGCGACCCTGGTCTCGGCGCTCGTCAACGCCAAGACGGCGGGTCAGGCGGCGGCGCTGCAGGCGAGGCAAACCACCGACAACACCACCTTGTCCGCCTACGGCGCACTCACTTCGGCGTTGTCCGCCTTGCAGGCGGCGATCAAGAATCTGTCGGATGGGACCACGTTGTCCACCTTCGCGGCCACCGCGAGCGGCAAGGGCCTGGACCCGAAAGCGGGCCCGGGTGCGGTTGCCGGCAGCTATGCGATCGATGTGACGCAGATCGCTTCGTCGCAGAGCCTATCTTCGGCGGCGTTCGGCGCCACGACGCAACTCGGCACCGGTAAGTTGACGATCTCGGTCGGCAGCAAGTCGATGGACGTCTCGATCGACAGCACCAACAACACGCTCAGCGGTATCGCCAGCGCGATCAACAAGGCGTCCAACAACCCCGGCGTCACGGCGACGATCGTGACCGGCACCGGCGGCGCTCACCTCGTGCTGCGCTCGGCGACCACCGGCTCGGCCAACACGATCAACGTGGCCACCAGCAACGTCCAGATCGACGCGGGCCTGTCGAGCCTCGGGGTGACGTCCACGCCCGGTGCGAACGGCGGAGCGTCCACGATCGTCTCGTCGGATGCCGGTAATGCGTGGCATCAGAGCGAAGTGGCGCAGGACGCGTTGCTCACCATCGGCGGGATCGCGGCGCGCAGCGCCAGCAATGCTGTCGCCGATGCGATCGCCGGCGTCACGCTGAATCTGTCGAGCGCTTCGGTTAGCAACCCGCAAACGCTGACCATCGCGCCGGACACCACCGCGCAGAACACGGCCATCACGAATTTCGCCAACCTGTACAACACCGTCGTCACCACGATCAGCAAGCTGTCCTCATTCGACAAATCGTCGAAGACGGGCGGCGCACTGCTCGGCGATTCGACGCTATTGACGGTCAAGAACGCGCTGGCGTCGATCGTGGGCGGCGGGGTTGGTAAGGGCACTTCGGTGGTGAGTCTCGGGCATATCGGGATCACGCTGAAGGGCGATCCGGCGGACGGTACGCTGGTCGTCGACAGCGCGAAACTGACTGCGGCGCTCAATTCCAGTCCCGCGCAAGTGGCCGCTTTGTTCAATGCGACCGACGGCGTCGGCGCCAAATTGAACAAGAGCATCGACGAGTTCACGCGGACGGGCGGCATCATCGATACGCGCAACAACGCGCTGACCGCCGACCTGAAGAGCGTGACCGCGCAGCAGACCAAGCTGAGCGATTACGCCACGCAATTGACGAAGCAGTATCAAAGTCAGTTCACCGCGCTGAACACGTTGATGGCGACCATGAATAACAACTCGGCCTACCTGACGGCGCTGTTCGGCGGCTCGAAGAGCGCGGGCGCGCTGGCGACCAATAAGTAACTTTGAATGTAGGGCGGCGCGTTGCCTATTCGCGGGCAACGCGCCGTTTTGCGATTCACTCTATCAGTGCGGCAAACGCACATTGAACCGGAACGTCACGAGCCGTGCGAGCAGGATGAAGGCAGTCGCGATCAGCACGCTATACACCGTATCGACGTCCGCATAATCCAGCAGCACATACAGCCAGCAGCCCACGAACGCACACGTCGCATAAGGCCGCGAGTCGCGCAGAATCAGCGGCACTTCGTTGCACAGCACGTCACGAATCACGCCGCCGAAAACCCCCGTCAGCACGCCCATCATCACCGAGGTGAACCACGGCATTTGCGCATCGTGCGCGATCGACGTGCCTCCTATGCTGAACAGCCCCAGCCCGATCGCATCCGCCACCAGCAGAACCCGCTCGGAAACCAGCCGCGAGGTCATTTTCAGGAGAGTCGGCGCGAACAGCGACATGACGAAGATCGCGATCAGATAATCCTGATGCTCGACCCAGTAAAAAGGCCGCCGTTCCAGCAGCACGTCGCGCAACGTGCCGCCGCCGAAGGCCGTGGCGACCGCCACCAGAAACGTGCCCACCGCGTCGAGCCGGCGGGTTTTGGCCTCGATGAAACCGGAGAGGGCGTACGCGAAAATCGCCAGCGCCTCCATGATGGTCAGCGCGAGCGTCAGCCTCGGATGGATCACCGTGGCTCCGTCAGGATCTGGCGTGAGCCGGCGACGCGCCCGGCTGCAACAGCACGACCACCGCGCCGGCGCCGCCGTCATGGGGGCGCGCCTGGCAGAACGCGATCACCTCCGACTTCTGCACGAGCCACGCGCGTACTTTGCCCTTCAACACCGGCTCCTTGCCGATCGATCCCAAACCCTTGCCGTGAATCACGCGCAGACACCGCAAACCGCGCTTCACCGACTCGCGGATGAATTCCGCCAGCGCCTCGCGCGCCTCTTCACGCCGCATGCCGTGCAGGTCGATTTGCGCCTGCACGATCCAGTCGCCGCGCCGCAGTTTGCGCACCACTTCCTGGCTCACGCCGGGGCGGCAGTAGGACAGCGTCTCGTCGGTTTCGAGCAGGATCTCGGGATCGAACTCGTCGGAGATCGCTTCGTGCAGCACGGCTTCTTCGTCGAGTTTGGTCTGCACCGGCAACGGCGGCGGGGGATTGCGCGGCAGCGTGGCGCGCGGCGGCACGGCGAGCGGCGCGACCGCTCCGATTTCGCGGCGAAACAGATCGGCGTCCGCCGAGGCTTCGCGCTGCGCGGCTGCGGCGGCCGCCCGTTCACGCTCACGCCGTTGCGTGTCGACTTTGAGCGCGTCGCGCAACGCGCCGAGGCCGGCAAGACCGGCCGCCGGATCGAGCTTCGGCTCGGCAGCGGGTGCAGCCGGTTCGGGCGCGGGTCGCGCGACGGCTCGCGCGCGCTTCGGTTCGCTCGGATGGGGCTGGTTCTTCGGCATTTTTGGGTAATACACGCAGAAAAAGTAGATCGGTCACGCGACGTTTTCTTGCGACCGGAATGCAAAAAGGCCGCCGGCTTGGCAGCCGCGGCCTTCTTTCAAGCTGGCGGCCGGGCGATGCCCAGCCGCCATTTTACCGTTGCGCTAGTTTTCCCGACCGGTTCGCAGACCGGCGCGGCCGATTAACGCTCGGCTTCCTGGCTCATGGCGTGCTCGCCGACCATCTCGTCGATGGTTTCCAGATAGCGTTGCGCGTCGAGCGCGGCCATACAGCCCGTGCCGGCGCTGGTGATCGCCTGGCGGTACACGTGGTCCTGCACGTCGCCCGCTGCGAACACGCCCGGCACGCTGGTCGCGGTCGCAAAACCGTTCAGGCCGCCCTTGGTGATGATGTAGCCGTTCTTCATCTCCAGTTGGCCCGCGAAAATGTCCGTGTTCGGCTTGTGGCCGATCGCGACGAACAGACCTTGCAGCGCGATGTCTTCGGTGGCGCCGGTTTGCGTGTTCTTGATGCGCAGGCCGGTCACGCCGGACTGGTCGCCGGTCACTTCGTCGAGCGTGTGGTTCCACTTGATCTCGACCAGGCCTTCCTTTTCCTTCGCGAGCAGACGGTCGATCAGGATCGGCTCGGCGCGGAACTTGTCGCGGCGATGGATCACCGTCACCTTCTTGGCGATGCCGGACAAATAGAGGGCTTCCTCGACCGCGGTATTGCCGCCGCCGATCACGGCCACATGTTGTTGCTTGTAGAAGAAGCCGTCGCAGGTGGCGCAGGCCGACACGCCTTTGCCCATGAACGCTTCTTCCGACGGCAGGCCAAGATATTGCGCCGATGCGCCGGTCGAGATGATCAGCGAGTCGCAGGTGTATTCGCCCGAGTCGCCGATCAGGCGGATCGGCTTCTCATCCAGCTTGGCCGTATGGATGTGGTCGAAAATGATTTCGGTGTTGAAGCGCTCGGCGTGCTCCAGAAAGCGCGCCATCAGTTCCGGGCCTTGCACGCCGTTGCCGTCGGCGGGCCAGTTTTCGACGTCGGTCGTGGTCATGAGCTGGCCGCCTTGGGCCAGACCCGTGACCAGCACCGGCGCGAGATTGGCGCGCGCTGCGTAGACCGCGGCCGTGTAGCCGGCGGGACCGGAACCGAGAATCAGAACCTTGGCGTGTTTCGTGGAAGTTGCGGGCATGATCAAATCCTTTTACGGCGCCCGGCTCGCCCATGCGAGGCCGCGCGACTTGAGCTGAAACTGTAGATGGGTATCAGCGCGACATTATAAAGGGCGGGGCGCCGGCCTGCTCCATGAAGCTTTCCGATCACGCCGATAGCGTCGGCGGCGCGCCCGGCAACGCTTTTCTGTGGCCAAACGGCCAAGTTACCGTCATTTACAGCCTCGCGCGGGGCACTGCGTTTACAATAGGCCGGATCGAAGTTCCCGGAAGCCGGGATCGGGCCCGAAGCCGCGCTGGGCGAGGCTCCCCCACGGCTCAGGCCGGGAATCGGGCACACACGCAACAGGATCAATGGCAAAAGCTCCCTATTCCGCGAGCGCGCAGGCATTGCCGCACCGCATGTCGCGCCTTTTCACCGAAATCCGCTGGATCCTGCAGGTGGCGCTCGGCGTTTTCCTGCTCATGGCGCTCGTCAGCTACAGCCGGCGCGATCCGAGCTGGACCCATGCCGCGCAGGTCGACCATATCGCCAACTGGGCGGGCCGCGTCGGCGCGTGGACGTCCGACATCCTGCTGCTGCTGTTCGGCCTGTCCGCCTACTGGTGGATCGTGCTGCTCGGCCGCCATATCTCCGCAAACTACAAGCGCATTACCCGTCACGAGGAAGAGCAGGAAGACTTGCCGCGTGAGAGCTGGCTCGCCGACGCGTTCGCCTTCATGCTCGTGCTGCTGGCCTGCGACGGCATCGAGGCGCTGCGCATGTGGTCGCTGAAAGTGCAGTTGCCGCGCGCGCCGGGCGGCGTGATCGGCGAGGCGGTCGCGCGCGGTGTGTCGCATGCGCTGGGTTTCACGGGCGGTACGCTGGCGCTCCTGATCGTGCTCGGCATCGGTTTGTCGTTGTATTTCCGTTTTTCGTGGCTGTCAGTGTCGGAGAAGGTCGGCGAATCGATCATTTCCGCGGTGACGTTTGCCAAGCTGCGCCGTGAGGCCGGCCGCGACCGCAAGCTCGGTGAGGCGGCTGCAGTGAAGCGCGAGGGCAACGTCGAGAAGGGCCGCGTGCGGATCGAGGAGCACGAGCCGGTCATGATCGTGCCGCCAGTCGTCACGCCGGCCAAATCGGAGCGTGTCGAGAAGGAGCGGCAAGTGCCGCTGTTCACGGACCTGCCGGGCGATTCCACCTTGCCACCCATTTCGCTGCTCGACGCCGCGCCCGTCGCGCAGGAAACCATTTCGGCGGATACGCTGGAATTTACCTCACGTCTGATCGAGAAAAAGCTCAAGGACTTCGGCGTCGAAGTGAGCGTGGTCGCAGCGTATCCGGGGCCGGTGGTCACGCGCTATGAAATCGAGCCGGCCACGGGCGTGAAGGGCAGCCAGATCGTCGGCCTCGCCAAGGACCTCGCGCGGTCGCTGTCGCTCGTGTCGATCCGCGTGGTCGAAACCATTCCGGGCAAGAATTTCATGGCGCTGGAGTTACCGAACCAGCGTCGCCAGACTGTGAGCCTGTCCGAGATTCTCGGCTCGGCGGTTTATGCGGATGCCGCGTCGCCGTTGACCATGGGCCTTGGCAAGGACATCGGCGGCAAGCCGGTGTGCGCCGACCTCGCGAAGATGCCGCACTTGCTGGTGGCGGGTACGACGGGTTCGGGCAAGTCGGTGGGTATCAACGCGATGATCCTGTCGCTGCTCTATAAGGCGAGCGCCGAACAGGTCCGCATGATCCTGATCGATCCGAAGATGCTCGAAATGAGCGTGTACGAAGGCATTCCGCATCTGCTGTGTCCGGTAGTCACGGACATGCGCCAGGCCGGTCACGCGCTGAACTGGGCGGTCGCCGAAATGGAGCGACGCTACAAGCTGATGAGCAAGCTCGGCGTGCGTAACCTCGCCGGCTACAACAACAAGATCGACGAAGCCGCCAAACGCGAAGAAAAGCTGCCGAATCCGTTCAGCCTCACACCGGACGATCCGGAGCCGCTCACGCGCTTGCCGAACATCGTCGTGGTGATCGACGAACTGGCCGACCTGATGATGGTGGTCGGCAAGAAGGTCGAAGAGCTCATCGCGCGGATCGCGCAGAAGGCGCGCGCGGCTGGCATTCATCTGATTCTGGCCACGCAGCGTCCGTCGGTGGACGTGATCACCGGTCTCATCAAGGCCAACGTGCCGACGCGGATGGCCTTCCAGGTGTCATCCAAGATCGACTCGCGCACGATTCTCGACCAGCAGGGCGCGGAATCGCTGCTCGGCATGGGCGACATGCTGTATCTGCCGCCGGGCAGCGGCTTGCCGGTGCGCGTGCACGGCGCGTTCGTGTCGGACGAGGAAGTGCACCGCGTCGTCGACAAGCTCAAGGAACAGGGCGAGCCGAACTATATCGAAGGCATTCTCGAGGGCGGCGTGACGGGCGAGGGCGACGAAGGCTCCGCGGGCGCCGGGGGAACCGGCTCGGGCGACGGTGAGTCGGACCCGTTATACGACCAGGCGGTCGATGTGGTGCTGAAGAACCGTCGCGCGTCGATCTCGCTGGTGCAGCGGCATTTGCGCATCGGCTATAACCGCGCGGCGCGCCTGCTCGAGCAGATGGAGAACTCGGGCGTGGTGTCGGCGATGTCGTCGAACGGCAATCGCGAGATTCTTGCGCCGGCGCGGGAAGCGGAATAGGCCGACGGGCCTCAGTTCCGCGGTGAGACGGGCGGTGTGCCGCCGGTTGCGAAGCTGTGCGCCTGCGTTACTGCAGCGGGGAGCGGACGGCAAGCCGTGCTTCTACGGCGTTCAGGCGCCGGCCGACTCTCTAAGGCTCGTTTAAGGCTGATTGCCTAAGCTGCTGTAACACGTAAGCATGGCCGGCCGAGGGCAAGCCATCTGGCTTTGCGCCAGGCGCTCATCGCCGCGGGCACACAAGGATCGCCCGTGCGCCCGCGACCACGGCCGCTCAACGAATTCAATCAAGGGAGAAAACTATATGCAGCTATTCGCGCAGCAGCACGCTCGAGAGAATGCTCAATCCAGCCGTTTCGGTCAGCTTGCCCGCACCCTCGTGCGTAGCGCGGGCAGCGTGGCGATCGGCGCGTCGGTGCTGTTCGCGTCGCAGGCGTTCGCGAGCGGCACCGAGCAACTGAAGGCGTTCGTCGCGCAAGTGCATTCGGCGCGCGGCACTTTCGTGCAGCAGGAAGTGCGGGCACCGAGCAAGGCGCAAAGTGCGAGCGGCACGTTGTCGACCACGGGTACCGGCAAGACCGGCACGTCGAGCGGCACGTTCACGTTCGCGCGTCCCGGCAAATTCATCTGGCAATACGAAAAGCCGTATGCCCAACTGCTGCAGGCGGACGGTGACAAGCTCTACGTGTACGACAAGGATTTGAATCAGGTGACGGTGCGCAGCCTCGGCGGCGCGCTCGGCGCGAGCCCGGCGGCAATCCTGTTCGGCAGCAACGATCTGGACAAGAACTTCACGCTGCGTGATGCGGGCGTGAAGGCCGGCATCGACTGGCTCGAACTGACGCCGAAGGCGAAGGACACGCAATTCCAACGCGTCGGCATCGGCTTCAAGGACGGCAATCTCGAAGCGATGGAACTGCACGACGTGTTCGGCAACGTGACGTTGCTGACCTTCTCGAACATTCAGAAGAATCCGCCGCTGCCGGCCGATGCATTCAAGTTCACGGTGCCGAAGGGCGCGGACGTGATCAACGGATAAGCCGCCTTGGGCGAGACGAAGTGCAGAGAAAGCCGCGCCCGAAAGCGCGGCTTTTTTATTGCGCGCGTTTTCTAACTTACTCGTCCACTTCCAGAACCTGCACCGGATGCGCGGCCTTCATGTCGTCGATGAACGCTTCGACGATATCCGTGCGATGCTGCCGCGCCCGCGTGACCATGTGGAACGCGACGCGGTAACGCATCTGCGCCGGATTCAGCGCGCCGAGCAGCCCTTGCTTGACGAACGGCGCCGCGAAATGCCCGGGCAGATAGCCGAGGTGATGCCCGGAGAGCACCAGCATCGCGACCGCTTCCATGTTGTCGGCGACGGCAGTGACGTTCTGCGGCGTGGTCGAACTCTCGGCTTCGGGCAGCGGATAACTGCGCCACGCCCATTCATGCTGCGCGGCCTCGGCAGGCGGCACCTCGCCGGCTTGAGCGAACAACGGATGCCCTTTCGCGCAATAAGCGAACTGATCTTCCGCGAACACCTCGGTGTATTCGAGCGACGGCACTCGATGCCAGAAATAGCCGATGCCGATCTGAATCCGCCCATTCAACAGCAACTCTTCGAGTTCGCCCGGCGAGCGCACCAGAATCGAAAACCGCACCGACTGATCGCGCGCCCGGAAGCGGCCGATCGCGTCGCTGATGCGCGCGCTCGCCGACACCGGCGTGTGGCCTATCATGCCGATATCGAGTGTGCCGACGAGCTTGCGACCGACGTTGCGCGCCTGCATGCCGAAGGTGTCGACGGCTGAGAGTAGAGCGCGGGCGGCGTCGATGAACTGCTCGCCGCGCGCGGTCAGGCTGAAGCCGCCGCGGCCTCGCTCGCACAACCGGTAGCCGAGGCGCGTTTCCAGCGTGGCAAGCTGCGTGCTGATGGTCGACTGGCCGACGTTCAGGGTCGCTTGGGCCGGCGACACGCCGCCCGCGTCGACAATGGCGAGAAATACGCGGATCAGCCGCAGGTCGAGATCGGTGAGTTGGGAGAACATAGGTCAGGATACATCGCTGAGAATCAATGTGAAGTTTATTCCGTCGGTATTTTAACTTCTCGAAAACTGCTCAAGAATCGAGATTCGCCCGGCAAGGTGCGGTTTTGATGCTTCTCCTCGGCCGGTCTGCACGATTTTGCTTGCTGCCCCCTTTTCATTGCCGAGACACGATGAATACCTCTTCCTTCATTTCCCCAGAAGCCGGCGAACGGCCGCAGCCGCTGTCCGGCAACGCCATGCCCCGCTGCGGCGGCATCGCGACGATGATGCGGCTGCCGAACGTCGGCTCGGCCGAAGGGTTCGACGCCTGCTTCGTCGGCGTGCCGTTCGACCTCGGCACCTCGAACCGAACCGGCGCGCGCTTCGGTCCGCGCCAGATCCGCAGCGAGTCCGTGTTGCTGCGTCCGTACAACATGGCGACGCGCGCGGCGCCCTTCGATTCGCTGCGCGTGGCCGATCTCGGCGACGTCGCGATCAATCCGTATAACCTGCACGATTCGATCAAGCGCATCGAAACCGCGTACGACGAAATTCTCCAGCACGATTGCAAGCCGATCACGCTCGGCGGCGATCACACCATCGCGCTGCCGATCCTGCGCGCGATTCATCGCAAGCACGGCAAGGTCGGCCTGATCCACGTGGATGCGCACGCGGACGTCAACGACACGATGATGGGCGAGAAGATCGCGCACGGCACGCCGTTCCGGCGCGCGGTGGAAGAGGGCTTGCTCGATTGCGATCGTGTCGTGCAGATCGGTTTGCGCGGTACGGGCTACGCGGCGGAAGACTTCGACTGGTGCCGCGATCAGGGCTTCGAAGTGGTGCAGGCCGAGGCGTGCTGGAACCAGTCGCTCGTGCCGTTGATGGCGCGTATTCGCGAGCGTATGGGCGACGGTCCGGTGTACATCACGTTCGACATCGACGGCATCGATCCGGCCTTTGCGCCGGGTACGGGCACGCCGGAAATCGCCGGCCTGACGGTGCCGCAGGCGCTGGAAATCATTCGCGGCTCGCGTGGACTGAACATCGTCGGCTGCGATCTGGTCGAGGTCGCGCCGCCGTACGATCCGTTCGGCACGACCGCGCTGCTTGGCGCGAATCTGGCGTTCGAATTGCTGTGCGTGCTGCCGGGCGTCGAGTATCGGGCGTCCACGCGCTGAAGCGACTTGCGTGATAAGAAAAGGCCTGCATTTGCAGGCCTTTTCGCATTTCTGGGGTCGCGTGACGCTCGCTCAAGACTCAGGCATACGCCGTCTTGCGCGTCGACACGAACACCAGATAGCACGCCGCGCCGATCACCAGCGCGGGCAGCGTCGCGCCGAGATTCGGCAGCCATTGGTTGATCGCCTGATACGCGACGATGCCAATGGCCCACGCGAGGAACGCGCTCAGATGCCAGCCGCCCGAGAAGCCGTAACGGCCGCGCACGTCGGCGAGCGCGGCGGCTTCGATGCGGCGCTTGCGCACGATGAAGTGATCCACCAGCACCACACCGAACAGCGGCGCGAACACCGAGCCGATCAGCAGCAGGAAGTTCTGATACTTCGCCATCGGCACGGCCACGGCGATCAGCGTGCACAACGCGCCGAACGCCGCCGACAACAGAGGCACGCTGCCGCGCGCCCAGACCGTGCCGGTCGACACCGCGGCCGAATGGATATCGGCAAAGGCGTTGTCGACTTCGTCGATCAGGATCAACAGCAAGGCGAGGCCGCCGCCGGCTTGCGCCAGCGCGCCCGTGAGCAGAGCGTCGCCGCCGCCTGCCGCGAGGCCGTAGATCGCGCCGAGCGCGTAAAACCAGATGTTGGCGATGCCGTAGCCGAGCAGCGTGCCACGGAAGGTTTCGCCGGGCCGCCGTCCGAAGCGCGTGTAGTCGGCGATCAGCGGCAGCCACGACAGCGGCATGGCCACCACCAGATCGATCGCGCCGCCGAACGACATCTCACCCGTGCCCGGACGCTGCATCAGCGCAGCCAGATCGTGCTTGGCGAGCAGATTCCACGTGAGCCAGGCCGCGCCCGCGAGCAGCAGCCAGATGCCCCACGTGCGCAGAAAGCGCCGCACGAACGACAGCGGGCCGCTGATCGCCAGCAGCGTCGCGAGCAAGCCGAAGATCACCGTCCAGATGAGCGGCATGGAGAGGCCGAAGGCCTGTTTGGCGAGGGCGTCGGCGGAGTCGCGCATCACGATCACCTCGAACGAGCCCCAGCCGACCAGTTGCACCGCGTTCAGCACGGCTGGCACGGAAGCGCCGCGCACGCCGAGCGTCGGCCGCAGCGACGACATCGCCGCGAGCCCCGTATCCGTGCCGATGACGCCGGCCAGCGCCAGCAGCACCACGCCGATCACGCTGCCGATCACGATGGCCAGCAACGCATGCGGCAGCGACAATCCTGGCACCAGCAACGCGCCCGCTTGCGCGACCAGGAGGCCGATGCCGAGCGAAAACCAGAGCGCGAACGCGTCGCCGGTGCGGAATGCGCGGCGCGCGTCGGGCACCGGCGTGAGCGGTGCGTAGGTGGAACCGGCGTCGCCGGCGAGTGGATCTTGTGCCATCTGTTCTTGTCCCTGTTGGTGTTGCTTGCAAACTTACCTGTGAAGTTGGGTCGGCGGTTGCGTTTGCTGTTATATCCGCGGTTGCTTATCGGGTTGCGTCATTCGCTGACGGATTTCCGCCCGGCCCGGCCGCCCAAGTCCTCCCGGCGCGCCGCGCGGTCTTCGTCCGGGCGCCGTCACTGTCATAATGCAGGACGTTGCCCGCACTTTCGCGTGCTGGCGTGGCTCACCGGCAGTACGCCGCCTTCACACGGACTGCGTCCGGAAAAGCCGAGATTATCCCCAAAACGTCATGTTTGAAGAAACCCGTGCCAATGTTCCGCTCGCCGAACGCCTGCGGCCCCGCAATATCGACGAAGTGATCGGCCAGAAGCACCTGCTCGGCCCGAACAAGCCGCTGCGGGTCGCCTTCGAATCCGGCGAGGCCCATTCGATGATCCTCTGGGGACCGCCCGGCGTCGGGAAAACCACGCTTGCCCGGCTCATGGCCGATGCATTTCATGCCGAGTTCATCGCGCTGTCCGCGGTGCTCTCGGGCGTGAAGGACATCCGCGAGGCGGTCGAGACCGCGCAGATTCATCGCGCGAACGGGCATCAGACGCTCGTGTTCGTCGACGAAGTGCATCGCTTCAACAAGAGCCAGCAAGATGCGTTCTTGCCGCACGTCGAGTCGGGGCTGTTCGTGTTCGTCGGCGCGACGACCGAGAATCCGTCGTTCGAGGTGAATAGCGCATTGCTCTCGCGTGCGGCCGTCTATGTGCTGAAAAGCCTGAACGACGAAGAGCAGCGCGAGTTGCTCGAACGCGCGCAGCAGGAACTCGGCGGCCTCACGTTCACCGACGAAGCCCGCGACGCCCTGATCGGTTCCGCCGACGGCGACGGCCGCAAGCTGTTGAACAACCTCGAAATCGTCGCCCGGGCGGCCTCGCAGCAAAAGACCACCGAGATCGACGGCGCCTTGCTCGGCAGCGCGCTCGCCGAAAATCTGCGCCGCTTCGACAAGGGCGGCGACGCATTCTACGACCAGATCAGCGCGCTGCATAAATCGGTGCGCGGCAGCAGCCCGGACGGTGCGCTGTACTGGTTCTGCCGCATGCTCGACGGCGGCGCGGACCCGCGTTATCTGGCGCGCCGCATCGTGCGCATGGCTTGGGAAGACATCGGCCTCGCCGATCCGCGCGCCGCGCGCATCGCGCTCGACGCCGCCGAAACCTATGAGCGCCTCGGCACGCCCGAGGGCGAGCTGGCGCTGGCGCAGGCGATCATCTATCTGGCGGTCGCGCCGAAATCGAACGCCGGGTACAACGCGTATAACGAGGCGCGCCGCTTCGTGAGCAAGGATCAGTCGCGCGGCGTGCCGGTGCATTTGCGCAACGCGCCGACCAAACTGATGAAGGAACTCGGCTACGGTCACGAGTATCGCTACGCGCACGACGAACCCGATGCCTACGCGGCCGGCGAGACGTACCTGCCGGAGAACATGCGCGATCCGCATTGGTACGAGCCGACGCCGCGCGGGCTCGAAGGCAAGATCGGCGACAAGATGGCGCGTCTGGCGGAGCTCGACGCGCAGTGGCGCAGCGAGAACAAGCCGAAGAAGGGGTGAGGGTTTGCGGCGGCATCCGCACGCGTTCACCATCTAACGCACCGGCCGCCCGCGCCGGTGCGCTAAAATCCCACCTTCATACAACGAACACCCGCCCCATCCCATGCTCGACATACAGCTGCTGCGCAAAGACCTCGACGGCGTCGCCAAACGCCTCGCCGACCGCGGCTATACCCTCGACGTGGCGGCCTTCACCGCGCTCGAAGCGGAACGCCGCGATACCCAGACCCGTACCGAAGAGATGCAGGCGCGCCGCAACAGCCTGTCGAAGCAGATCGGCGCGATGAAAGGCAAGGGCGAGGACACGTCGGCGGTGATGGCCGAAGTGGGCGGCATCGGCGACGAAATGAAGGCGTCGGCGGCCAAGCTGGACGAGATCCAGAAGCGTCTGTCGGACCTGCTGCTCGGCGTGCCGAACCTGCCGCACGAAAGCGTGCCGATGGGCGATGACGAAACCGGCAACGTCGAAGTGCGCCGCTGGGGCACGCCGCGCCAGTTCGACTTCGAGGTGAAGGATCACGTCGATGTCGGCGCGCCGCTCGGGCTCGACTTCGAGACCGGCGCGAAGCTCTCGGGCGCGCGCTTCACCATGCTGCGCGGCCAGATTGCGCGGCTGCATCGCGCGCTCGCGCAGTTCATGATCGACACGCACACGCAGCAGCATGGCTATACGGAGATCTACACGCCGTACATCGTGAATCCGGAAATTCTGTACGGCACCGGCCAATTGCCTAAATTCGCCGATGACATGTTCCGCGTCGAGAAGGGCGGTGAAGAGAACACGGTTACGCAGTATCTGATCTCCACCTCGGAAATTTCGCTGACGAACACGGTGCGCGACAGCATCCTCGAAGCGGACGCGCTGCCGGTCAAGCTGACCGCGCATTCGCCGTGCTTCCGCTCGGAAGCGGGCTCGTATGGCCGCGACACGCGCGGTCTGATCCGCCAGCATCAGTTCGACAAGGTCGAGATGGTGCAGATCGTCGCGCCGGAAGCGTCTTACGACGCGCTGGAAGAGATGGTCGGCCACGCTGAGACGATTCTGCAGAAGCTGGAGCTGCCGTACCGTGTGATCACGCTGTGCACGGGCGATATGGGTTTCTCGGCGGCCAAGACGTACGACCTGGAAGTGTGGGTGCCGGCGCAAAACACGTATCGCGAAATTTCGAGCTGCTCGAACACGGAGTCGTTCCAGGCTCGCCGCATGCAGGCGCGTTATCGCAATGCGCAGGGCAAGCCGGAGCTGGTGCACACGCTGAACGGTTCGGGTCTGGCCGTGGGCCGTACGCTCGTGGCGGTGCTCGAGAACTTCCAGAACGCCGATGGTTCGGTCACCGTGCCGGCGGCGTTGCGTCCGTACCTCGGCGGTGTGGAGCGGCTGGAATTGCCGGCTGCCTGATTGGAGCGCAGCGGGTCGCTGTTGTCGTTTCCAAGCCTCTTCGAAAAATTTTTGTCGAGGGGCTTGGAAATCGAATTCAGCTGTTTTATAATCTTTTTCTCCCAAGCAACGACCCGCTTGGATCTGACTCTGCAGTGATCTAAGCAACCTCGTCGCTGTGAGTAAGAAGACCCGGAAAGGTGGCAGAGTGGTCGAATGCGCTGGACTCGAAATCCAGTGTACCTTTAGGGGTACCGTGAGTTCGAATCTCACCCTTTCCGCCAATTCAGAAAACAGGCCCTTCGGGGCCTGTTTTCGTTTCTGCTTGACGCGTTCGACAATTCTCGTGGCAACCGATCAATGTATCGAGCCGTTGACCGCAGCGAGAGCACCCACTGCTACCGCATCAGCTTCGTCTCGCGGTCGCCGCGCGATCGAGCGCCACGTCAACATTCCGCGATACAACTCCACATCGATCTCCGCCCATCGCTCCGAATCGCGTCGCAACGACTCACTGTCCATTGTCGTCCGCAGACCGGCCGCCAAACTGAATCGACTCCGCAATCGCGGCTAAACGCATCCATTCCCTTCCTCGCTGCGTAAATCCCCTCAAGGACGCGCAACCCCGCCACACCCGACTGACCAACCGCGCGCCCCGACCAGGAGACGCGCCCATGCCCCATTCCGCACCGACCTCACCACTACCGCGCGGCTCGCGGGTCGCGGTCATCGGCGCCGGCATTTCGGGTCTGGCCAGTGCGTATCTGCTGGCGCGCAATCATCGGGTCACGCTATTCGAATCGGCCGGCTACCTGGGCGGCCATACCAACACGGTGGACGTCACGCTCGACGGCCACACGCACCCCGTCGACACCGGCTTCCTGGTGTTCAACGACCGCACCTATCCGAACCTGATCGCGCTGTTCGCCGAACTGGGCGTGCAATCGCATCCGAGCGACATGACCTTCTCGGTCTCGCTCGACGAAGGCCGCCTCGAATGGGCCGGCACCAGTCTGAACACGGTGTTCGCGCAGCGCCGCAACCTGTTGTCGCCGACCTTCATCGGCATGCTGCGCGACATCATGCGTTTTAACGGCAGCGCGCAACGCAACCTCGAACTGGCGATTCAAACGCGCGCGTCGATGGGCGAACTACTGACCGAAGGCGGCTACGGCGGCGCGTTCCAGCGTCAATATCTGCTGCCGATGGCCGCCGCGATCTGGTCGAGTGCCACCGCCGACATCCTCGCGTTCCCGGCCACCACCTTCTTGCGCTTCTGCCTGAACCACGCGCTGCTGCAGGTGAATCGCCGGCCGCAGTGGAAGACCGTGGTCGGCGGCGGTCGGGAGTACGTACAGCGCCTTACGAGCACGCTCGACGACGTTCGCATCGGCACGGCAGTCCACGCCGTGCGGCGCGACGCGGACGGTGTCGACGTGTTCACGGAGAACGGCACGGAACGCTTCGACGCGCTGGTGCTCGCCACTCACGCGCCGACCACACTGCGGTTGCTGGAAGACGCCGATCAGGACGAGCGCGGCGTGCTCGCGGCGGTGCGCTATCAACCGAACGTCGCGGTACTGCACACGGACACGAACCTGCTGCCGCGTCGTCAGCGCGTATGGTCGGCGTGGAATTACCTGGGCAGCCGCAGTATCGACGGCATGCATCCGGTGTGCGTCAGTTATCTGGTTAATCAGTTGCAGCCGCTGCCATTCAGGACGCCGCTCGTCGTCACGCTCAATCCGGTGACCCAGCCGGCGCCGGGCACCGAACTGCGCCGCTTCGTCTACGACCATCCGCTGTTCGATCTGGCCGCGATCGACGCGCAGCATCGTCTGCCTTCACTGCAGGGCAAGCGCCGTACGTGGTTCGCGGGCGCATGGACGGGCTATGGTTTTCACGAGGACGGTCTGAAATCGGCGCTGCGCGTTGCCGCCGATTTCGACGCATCGCCGCCGTGGGCCAGGCTATGAAACCGCCGAGCGACAGCGATAGCGACATTGCCGCCTCGATTCCGGCAGCCTGGCTTCTGACCGGCAAGGTGATGCACGAGCGACTGCGGCCAAAACATCATCGCTTCACGTATCCGGTGTTTTACGTGCGCTGCGACCTGGATCGACTGGCCTCGCTCGATAGCGGCTGGTTCGGCATCGACCGATGGCGGCCGCTCAGCCTGTACCGGCGCGACCACGGTCCGCGCGACGGCCGCGACCTCGCCACCTGGATGCGCGAGCAACTATCGGCCGCGGGCGTCGAAGAAGCGAACGGCCGGATCTGGTTGCAAGCTTTCCCACGCGTGTTCGGCTACGCGTTCAATCCGGTCAGTTTCTGGTTCTGTCACGACCGCGACGGCCGGTTGCGCGCGCTGCTTGCCGAAGTGCGCAACACATTCGGCGAGCGCCACAGCTATCTGCTCAGCGCAAACGGCAACGCGCCGATCGCCGCGAATACGCGGCTCATGTGCCGCAAAGTGCTGCACGTGTCGCCGTTTTGCCGTGTGGAAGGCGGCTACACCTTTCGCGTGAGGGAAGCTTCCAACAGCGCGTCGGTCTCGATCGATTATCACGACGCCGACGGTCTGTTGATCCGCACCGCACTGGGCGGCCGCCTGACGCCGCTAACAGGCGCGAGCGCGCTCGCCGCGCTGCTGCGTCAGCCGCTGCTGACCGTTGGTGTCATCGCGAGAATTCACTGGCAGGCCTTGCGCCTTGCTCTCAAGAAAGTGCCGTTTCACGGCAAGCATCCCGCGCCGGCCCGCACCGGCGACGCGCCCACCGACCACGCCGCAGCCGGCCGACCATCCGCCGCCGCGCGCCCCATTTCGTCCGATTGAGGAGATTCAGCCATGGCGCTTTCAAGAACCCTGAGCGGGCACCAAACCGCCCCCGCGTCAGGCCGTCTCTTTCTCTCGTTGCTCGAACGGGTCCAGGTGGGGCATCTGGTCCTGATCACGCCCGACGGTCAACAGCGCGTGTTCGGCGATCCGCACGCGGCGCCCGGCGCGCGCCTGGAGTTGCGTGACTGGCGCGCGTGCGGCGCGATTCTGCGCAAAGGCGACATTGGTTTCGCGGACGCGTGGCGCGCCTTCTGGGTCGATACGCCCGACCTGGCCGCGCTGCTGCGCGTCGCGATCCGCAACGAGCGTGCGCTGCAACGCACGGTGTATGGCGGCTGGCTCGCGCAACTCTGGTATGGGCTGCGCCATAAGCTGAGGCCGAACACGCGTTCGGGCAGCCGGCGCAATATTCACGCGCATTACGACATCGGCAACGCGTTTTACGCGCAGTGGCTCGACGCGAGCTTCACCTATTCGAGCGCGGTGTTCGACGGCAATGTCCATCAATCACTCGAAGACGCGCAGCGTGCGAAGTATCAACGGATCGTCGATACGCTCGGTTTGCGCGAAGGCATGCGCATTCTGGAAATCGGCTGCGGGTGGGGCGGGTTTGCGATGCACGCGGCGCGTCTGGGCATCCACGTGCATGGCGTGACGATCTCGCCGGCACAACTCGAATTCGCGCAGCAGCGCGTGAACGAAGCAGGCCTGAGCGATCGCGTGCAACTCGAATTGCGCGACTACCGCGGCTTGACCGGTCAGTACGACAGCATCGTATCGATCGAAATGTTCGAGGCCGTCGGCGAAAAATTCTGGCCGGCGTACTTTCGCATTCTGCGCGAACGTCTGCGGCCGGGCGCTCGCGCGCTGGTGCAAACCATCACGATCGACGACTCGCATTTTGCCGCTTATCGAGCGACGAGCGACTTTATCCGCGAGTTCATCTTCCCAGGCGGCATGTTGCCGAGTCCGCAGCGTTTCACGGAAGCCGCGCGGCGTTGCAAGCTCGTGACGCGCACGTCGCTCTCTTTTGGCCGCGATTATGGGGAGACCTTGCGCCGCTGGCGCAGCGCGTTCGAAGCGCAACTCGACACGATCCGCACACAAGGCTTCGACGAGATTTTCGTGCGCACGTGGCGCCTATATCTGGCGTATTGCGAAGCCGGCTTCGACGAAGGGCGCACGGACGTGATGCAGTTCGTGCTCTTGAAGGCCGACTGACGTGCGCGCGTTCACCGCTCTCGCGCTGATGTTGTGGGCAAGCGCCGCCTGCGCCGACTGGCGCGGCGATGTGCAATCCGCGCAACTCGTCGGCGAAGGCGATTTCAGCGTGTTCGGCTTCCGGCTCTATCGCGCGCAGATGTGGAGCGAACGCGTGCCGGTCGATTACGACGAACGCTTCGCGCTGCACATCGTCTACGCGCGCGGCATCAAGCGCGAGCGCCTCGCGGACACCGGTATCAGCGAGATCAAACGCCTGGCTGCCGCGCCGATTCCGGCCGATACACTGGAACGCTGGCGCGCGGACATGCTGCAGGCCTTCGTGGATGTCGGCCCCGGCGATCAGTTGAGCGCGGTGTATCTGCCGGACCAAGGCGTGCGTTTCTATGTCGGCGACCGCATGACCGGCGAGTTCGACGATCCCGCGTTCGCGCGCGCATTCTTCGGCATCTGGCTCGATCCGTCGACGCGCGCGCCTATTTTACGCAAGCAATTGCTGGGCACGGCGGCGCGGTAGCCGAATTCGCGCGCTGCCGGCGCATTTGATAAACGTCGCCTTGCACATCACCCGCACCGTCACGCGAACGCCGCGCTTCATTGTTCGTCTGCTTGTGGATAAACCCGCTCGCATCGTCGAGCACGGGTGCAAAGCCGCGCAACGGCCCGGCAAACGCGCCCATCAGCAGCGCGTGCCCGACGCGCGGATAGTGCTTCACTTCGACATCCGCGTCGCCCAATGCACGCAGTTTCGCCGCTAGCCTATCGGTGTTGCCCGGATCGACGGTGGTATCGCGCTGGCCTGCCGCGAGGAAGATCGGCGGCTCGTCGCCAGCGACAAAGTTGATCGGCTGACTCGCGGCGCGCAACGCGGGCGGGAAGATTTCCTCGAGCGTGGCGTCGTGCAAGGGCAAAAAATCATACGGGCCGGCCAGGCCGATCACACCGCCGATATCGCTTTTGCTCATTTGCTGCGCGGCGAGATAGCGGCCGTCGGTGGCGAGCAGCATCACGATATGCGCGCCCGCCGAATGTCCCATCAGGAAGATTCGCGACGAGTCGCAGCCGAACTCGGCCGCGTGGTCGCGTGCCCAGCGCACGGCCGTGGCCGCATCGTCGACGAAGCCGGGGAAGGCGGTGTCGGGCCACGTCCGATAGTCCGGTAGCACGGCGACGAAGCCGCGCGACGCCAGCGCCGCGCCGACGAACAGGTAGCTGTTGCGCGAGCCGGTCTGCCAACTGCCGCCGTAGAAGAACACCACGACCGGGCGGCCGTGTGAAGCGGCTGGCGGCGCGTCGGTGGTGGGCACGTAGACGTCGAGTTTCTGGCGCAGCGCGTTGCCGTAAGCCAGGCCGTTCTCGGCCCGGAAATGTTTGTGCAATACGGCGGCGTTGAGCACGCCGGCGGCGCTGCAGCCGCCGAGAGCGGCGAGCGCCAACGCGGCGGTCAAGGTAAGCAGGCGTCGAGGCATGAGAGTCGGATCCGTTCGAAGAGATGCTTTCGAACCATGTACGCGTGAATCCCGAAAGCGGATGCAGGCAGTGCTTGGCGCTGCGAGCGGATGCATCGATAAGTCATGCTGATTTGTCGCCGGACTCCGGCATGGCTATGCTCCTCAAATGGTTCGCATACCCAATGTCGCGGACATCTGCTGTTCACGCGATGCGACGACCCAAAGACGCGCACGCAAGAGCCTCCATTCTTCCGAGCAAAACGTCGCAACGAAATCCCCGGCGCGGCGAGTCTGGCGCGGCTCGCCGAGGCTCGGCGGCGATCCTCTGTACAATTGGCCGATCGATTTGAACATCGACCTCCCATTCGACCCACATCGACCGAATTCATGGCCATTACCTACAAGACTCCCGACGACATCGCCAAGCTGCGCATTTCCGGCCGCCTCGCGGCCGACGTGCTGGCGATGATCGGCGAGCACGTCAAGGCCGGTGTCTCCACCGAAGAGCTGGACGCACTGTGCAACGACTACATTGTCAATACGCAAAAGTCGATTCCGGCAAATGTCGGCTATTTGGGTTTTCCGAAGACCGTGTGCACCTCGGTCAACTCGGTGGTGTGCCACGGCATTCCGAATCGCGGCGAGATCCTGAAAGACGGCGACATCATCAATATCGACGTCGCGATCATCAAGGACGGCTACTTCGGCGACACGAGCCGCATGTATTGCGTCGGCCAGCCGAGCACGGTGGCGCGCCAGCTGATCGACACGACCTATGAAGCGATGCTTGCCGGCATCCGCGAAGTAAAGCCGGGCGCCACGCTCGGCGACGTGGGCCATGCGATTCAGAAGGTGGCGCAGCGCGACGGCTTCTCGATCGTGCGCGACTATTGCGGGCACGGCATCGGCAAGGTCTACCACGAAGACCCGCAAGTGCTGCACTACGGCCAGCCGGGGCAGGGCGTGCGTCTGAAGACGGGCATGGTCTTCACGATCGAGCCGATGATCAACGCCGGCCGCGCGGGCACCGCGGTGCAACGCGACGGCTGGACCGTGGTCACCAAGGACCGCTCGCTGTCGGCGCAATGGGAACATATGATCGCCGTGACCGACGACGGCTATGAACTGCTGACACCGTGGCCGGACGGCACCGGTAGCTACGAAGCGCCATGACCATGCATGGCGTGTACTGCGTCCGGCGCATGCGCCGCAGGCAGGCGCGCGGCATGCTGCTGAGTCTGGATATGCTCCATATGTAGCCTCCAAAGGGGACTTCCTGCGGCGCGCGCCACATTCCGGTAAAGAATGATTTGACTCTCGCGCCGGTTCGGTTAAAGCTACGCCTTAGGGTTTCAAGGGGTTTTCGTCTGCATGAGTCCGTCATTGACCGTTCGCCGTATCGCCGCTGATCAGGGCGCCGTTTTCCGCGAACTCCGTACTGCGTCGCTGCGGGAGGCACCCTATGCCTTCGGCGCCACGCTCGAGGACGCGTTGTCGGCCGACGCCGCCAGTTTCGACGCCACCGCCGCGGATCACGCGGTTTCCTTCATCATCACCACCTTCATCCTCTACACCGAGGGCCATCCAGCGGGACTGATCGAAGCGCACTTCGACGACACCGCGGCGCGCCGCGCATTCGTTTGCGAACTGTGGGTGGCGCCGGCCGTGCGTCATCTGCGGGGCGGCGAGCTGCTGGTCGATTCGGCCGCCGCGTGGCTCTCGAATGAAGGCGCCACGGAAATCTACGCGTGGGTCGCCGACGCCAACCGCAACGCCATGCGCTTTTACGAGGCGCTCGGCTTCGGTCCGACCGGCGAGCATCGGCGCGTCATGCGCGCACCGGACCAGGCCGAAAGCCTGCTGGTGCGACATGTGCCGACCACGTCCCAGGTGTTTCAGCAGTGATCTCGCGAGCGGCGCAACAGTCTGCCGCTCGATTCCCTTCCGCGTCTCTTCAGCGTTTGTCGCCGGGTCATCGGCGCGATGCGCGGCCTGAATGGCCGCTGCGAGGCCGTCGCGTTGCCTGTGCAGGGCCGCGTCGTCATCGTGGCGGCCCGTTCTCCCGGCAAAAAAGCTGGCCGCGCGCGTCGACGCCTGTAAAATACGCAAAATTTTTTGCCGAACGCTATGTCGCCCAAGAAATCGCCCTTTTTCGAACTTCGCAGCGGCTCTGTCGACACGCTCCTGTTCGTGGTCAAGACAACCGACCTCGACGCCATGCGTGCCGAACTGACCCGGCGCTTCGAGGCGACCCCCGAATTTTTCGCTAACGACGTCGTCGCGATCGATGTGCGCCGTCTCGCCGAGAACGAACGCGTGCCGCTCGCCGACATCGCGCAACTGCTCGACAGCGTGCGCATGCGTCCGGTCGGCGTGGTCGCCAACGCGCAGCAGACGTGGGCTGCGGAGTCGCAGTTGCCGCTTCTGGAAGCTCGTGACCGCCGCGGCGCCGCCGCGAAATCCGCAGACGAAGACAGCGCCAACGCCGCCGCAGCGGCGCCGGTCGTCACCGCCGCCACGGCCACGCCGCCGGCCGATCTGTTCGAGCTCGCCGCCGGCACGCCGGAAAACGGCACACCGGCCACGGCCGCCGCCGTCGAACCCGCTCCCGCCGCGGAGCCGGTGCGTCTTGCCACGTCGTCGCAAACCATGGTGGTCGACAAGCCGCTGCGCTCCGGCCAGCGCATTTATGCCAAGGGCGACCTGGTGGTGCTCGGGCTCGTGAGCTACGGCGCCGAAGTGATCGCGGAAGGCAACATCCATATTTACGCGCCGCTGCGCGGCCGGGCTTTGGCCGGCGTGCAGGGCAATCACGATGCGCGCATTTTCTGCACGTGTCTCGAGCCGGAACTCATCTCGATCGCAGGCATCTATCGAACGACTGAGAACCCATTGCCGGCCGACGTGCTCGGCAAGCCGGTGCAGATCTGGCTCGAAGAAGAAAAGTTGATGATCGAACCGCTGCGGCTCACGTAAGCGACGTGAAGCGCGCTGCCTCGATCGATCTGAGGCACGCTGCGTTTCACGGCAAATATGGCCGCGCATAATTGACGAATTTGACGAACACAAGGTAAGGGTAATGGCAAAAATCATTGTGGTGACTTCGGGCAAGGGTGGCGTGGGCAAGACGACCACGAGCGCGAGTTTTGCATCGGCCCTCGCTCTGCGTGGCAGCAAAACCGCCGTGATCGACTTCGACGTCGGCCTGCGTAACCTCGACCTCATCATGGGTTGTGAACGCCGCGTGGTGTATGACCTGATCAATGTGATCCAGGGCGAAGCCAATCTGAACCAGGCGCTCATCAAGGACAAGAAGTGCGAGAACCTCTTTATCCTGCCGGCCTCGCAGACGCGTGACAAAGACGCCCTGACGATGGAAGGCGTCGAGAAGGTCATCAACGATCTGATCGCGATGGACTTCGAATTCATCGTCTGCGATTCGCCGGCCGGTATCGAATCGGGCGCGCTGCTCGCCATGCATTTCGCCGACGAAGCGCTGATCGTGACGAATCCAGAAGTCTCGTCGGTGCGCGACTCGGACCGCATCCTCGGCATTCTGTCGTCGAAGACTAAGCGCGCAATCGAAAGCAAGGAACCGATCAAGGAACACCTGCTGATCACCCGCTACAACCCCAAGCGCGTCAGCGAAGGCGAAATGCTGTCGCTGACCGATATCCAGGAAATCCTGCGCATCGATCTGATCGGCGTGATTCCGGAATCGGAAGCGGTGCTGCACGCATCGAACCAGGGCTTGCCGGCGGTGCATCTGGACGGCACCGATGTGGCCGAAGCCTATAAAGACGTCGTGTCGCGTTTCCTCGGCGAGCAGAAGTCGCTTCGCTTTACCGACTACCAGAAGCCCGGGCTGCTGCAGCGCCTCTTCGGCACCAAGTAAGGGGAGCGCACGTAATGTCGATTCTTTCGTTTTTGCTGGGCGAGAAGAAGAAGTCCGCGTCGGTAGCGAAGGAACGCCTGCAGTTGATCATCGCGCATGAGCGCGCCGGCGGCCATGCGCCTGCCGATTACCTGCCTGCGTTGCAACGCGAATTGGTGGCCGTGATCTCGAAGTACGTGAAGATTTCCAATGACGATATTCGCGTGAGTCTCGAACGTCAGGACGATCTCGAAGTGCTCGAGGTCAAGATCGAAATACCGCAGGCCTGATCGCTTAAAGCCTGTTTCCTCTCGCGGCCGGTTTCTTATGACGTGCTGCGCGCTTCGCTGCGTTGCGTCGAGATGACGTGACGCAGAGTGGTGCGCGAGCGCGCCGCGCTGTTGTGCCGCTTCGTTATTCCCACTTCCTCATTGTTCGTGCGCGCGTGCATGGGCTTGCTCGCGCGCGTCGACCGTGCGTCGAAATAATCCGTTGCACTTCAGCGTGCGGCGTTACACGCCCGCAGTCAGCCGCTTTGTTCCCTCGCGCATTAAACGCGTAATGCCGCCTTCGGTGTTCACCTACAGAGGGAAAACATGAACAAGACCTTTCGTTTGCTGCTTGCCAACACCGTATTGATCGCCGCCGGCGCAGCCGCTGTGGCATCGGCTTCGGCCGCGGAAGTCGTCGTGATCGCGCCGTCCGCGCCGCCGCCGGTGCGCTACGAAGCCGTGCCGGCGCCGCGTGTCGGCTACGTGTGGGATCACGGTCATTGGCGCTGGGATCACGGCCGCTATGTGTGGGTCGGCGGTCACTGGCAAGCCGAACGTGTCGGCTATCACTGGGTGCCGGGCCACTGGGTCGCGCACGGTCCGAACTATCACTGGGTTCAAGGTCACTGGGCGTAACGCTACGGACTTACGCAGTGCGCGGCGCGGCGCGGTGAATACCGCGTGTGCCGTCCCTTCCATTTCGACAAGCGCAGACAAATGCAGGCGCCGCGCACGCACTCGGCGTAGCGCTCGCCCGCGCGCGCTTCAGGAAACCATGTGATGAAAAAGAATCTGCTTCTGATCGCCGTGCTGGCGGTCATGCTGGCCGGCTGCGTCGTCGTGCCGGCGCGGCCGGTGTATCTGCGCGCGCCGGCCGTCGTCGTTTACTGACGCGGTGTGCCGCGGTCGGTGTCTTCGGCTGGCGGCTCACCATCGGCTCGCCCAGCGGCCGGACCGGGCGCGTTGACCTGCGGAGCGCTGCCGCTGGCGTGTTCGGCAGGCGGCTCGCTATCGGCTCTCTCCACAACCGGAGCGGGCGCGTCGACTTGCGGAGCGCCGCCATCGGCATCTTCGGCAGACGGCTCGCCGTCAACTTGCGCCGCGGCCGGATCTGTCGGTTCGACGTCCGGCATTTCTGGCGTCGGCGCGGGCGCAGGTTGCGGCAGTGGCGCCATATAGCGCGCCGCCAGCGCCTCGTACAGCGGCGGCGCGAACAGGCGCGACACGCGGCTCGAAATCAACGCGGTGGCCATCAGCGAGATCACCAACGCGTGGCCGTTGATCATCTCCATCACGATCACGAACGAGGTGATCGGCGACTGCGTGACGGCGGCCAGATAGCCGACCATGCCGAGCGCGATCAGCATCGGCAGATCCATCGAGCCGAACACCCTGTGCAGCAGATTGCCGAAGCCCGCGCCGATCGCCAGCGACGGCGCGAAGATGCCGCCCGGAATGCCCGGCAGGTAAGAGCCGACCAACGAGATCATTTTCAAGAACGGGTAGAAGACGGACGACTGCACGTGCCCGTCGAGCAAGCCGCGCGCTTCCGCGTAGCCGCTGCCGAAAGTCGTGCCGCCGGAAATCAGGCCGACCACCGCGATCACCAAACCGCACAGCGCGGCGAACGCAACCGGCCGCTCGCTATGCAACTGACGCAGCGGCGCCGGAATCCAGCGCGCGGTATTCAACAGCAGCCAGTCGAACAAACCGCCCGCAAGCCCGGTGACGACGGCAGTGAGCGGCACCGCGAGCGCCAGCAGATCGGGAAAGTTCGCGCCGATCTGAATCGTGCCGAAATAGGTGTAGTTGCCATTGACGCCGAGTGCGATCACGCCGGCGATGATGATCGCGGTGATCAGCACGCCGCTCGCGCGCGCCTCGAAGCTGCGCGTCAATTCCTCGATCGCGAAGACGATGCCGGCGAGCGGCGTATTGAACGCCGCGGACAGACCCGCCGCCGCGCCGGCCAGCACCAGTTGCCGCTCGATCAGCGCATTCGAACGTGGATAGAGCCGGCGCAGATTGAACATCAGCGCGGCGCCGACCTGCACGGTCGGTCCTTCGCGGCCGATCGTCAAGCCGCCGAGAATCGCCAGAAACGACACGGCGATCTTGCCGAACAGAATTCGAAACGACAGAAGCCGCGCGCCGTATTCGCTGGGTTTCGAGTGAAGAGTGGCGATGACCTGCGGAATGCCGCTGCCTTCGGCGCCGCGGAAGAATTTGCGCGTGAGCCAGACGGCGAGCGCCGTGACCGCGGGCGTGATGATCAAGGGCGCCCACCCGTGCCGTTGCTGCACGGAGTGGAACTCGCTGTAGCCCCAGTCGATCAGTCTCGCGTACAGCACCGCGACGAGCCCGACCGCAATCGCGCCGAGCCAGAAGATGCCATATTGGCGCCAGAGTCGCTTCGCGCGTCGAACGATGGCGGAAGATCGGAGCGGGATGGGCCGGGACATGAGCGAGTGTTGTCGCAAAGGGTGCAGTATAAGGCGCGCCGGGCCCGTAAACCGATATGAAAGTATTTTGAAGTGGTGTAAAAGGGCTGCGTGAAAGGGGCTGGACGTAACCGCCGTATTGATGACCGATAGACGCGCTGACTCGCTCGGCAATGATTATCCTGTTGGTCGGCTAAAATGCTTGGATGTTCGAACAACTGACAGGTCTTTAATGAAGCGAGTCCTTATCGTCAAGGTCACTTCGCTCGGCGATATCGTGCAGGCCCTGCCGGTGGTCGCCGATATCAAGCGCGCGTTTCCTGGCGTTCAGGTGGATTGGGCCGCCGACGAAGCATTCGCCGAAGTGGTGCACTGGAGCGAGAACGTGGACCGCGTGTTGTGCGCGCCGTTGCGCCGCTTCAAGAAAGCGCGCCGCTGGGCCGATTTCAAATCGATCTGGGCGTCCATCGCCGAACTGCGCGCCTATCGCTACGATTTCATCATCGACATTCAGGGCGTGTACAAGAGCGCGATCATTGCGTTTCTGGCGCGCTCGTCGCGGCGCATCGGCTACCGGGCTCCGGATCTGGGGGAGCAGGGCGCCGCGTTCGCTTATACCGGGCGATTCGGCCCGCGTCCGAAATGCAATGCGTGGCATGGCATGCGCATCAGCGCGGGCGAGGCGCTAGGCTATGAAATAGAAGGCCCGGCGGTCTTCAATCTGCGGCTGCCGGAGCCGGCCGGGCTTCCCTTCGAGCCGAACGGCGCACCGGTCGCGGCGTTTTTTCACGCCACCTCGAAAGACGACAAGAAATGGCCGGTAGGCCATTGGGTGGCGATCGGCCGCGAGTTGGCGCAGCGCGGTTTTCAACTGGTGCTGCCGTGGGGCTCGGAAGGCGAGCGCCTCGAAGCGGAGCAGATCGCGTCGCAATTGCCGGGCGCGACCGTCCTGCCGAAACTGAGCGTGACGGAAATCGCGCAGATGATCGACGCGTGCTCGCTCGTGGTCGGCACCGACACCGGCTTCGTCCATCTCGCGCACGCGCTGCAGAAGCGCACCGTGATGATCTTCGTGGCGACCCCGCCGTCGCATTACGGCATCGAATCACCGTTCCGCTCCATTTCCATCGGCGACGGCCAGTCAGTGCCGCCCATCAGCGCCGCGCTCGAGGCGATCGACTACGTTCACACCGAGGCGCATGACGTCGCCGTGCAGCACGGCTCCGCTGGCGTCTGAGCGTGCCTTCTCGCGGCGCGGTCTTGCGCAATCGTTTGCTCGAAAAGAAAAGAGGCGTGACGCGCAGTCCGCTCAAGCAAATGAGCGCTGCCTCGTAACGCCTCCGAAAACGCCCGTGTCGGGGAACAGCGGGCGGAGAGGAATCGTTGCAAACAACACATCCGGGTACGCACTGAGCGGTGACCACGCACACGCGCTCAGTGTTGACGCGACGACCGCCGCCTGGCGGTCCGCCGGGTTCATCTCTGGTTCATCTGCCGGGTATGGGTGCGAATGTCCGCACGGTTTCGTGCGGCACTTCGGCTTCCCCACAGCCGCCGATCCAAAAAGGCGTCGCGCATTACACGCCTGTTAAATCTGTCGCTTTTCGTTGAGCGCCTAATTGGCTACTCGCGCATTTTTCATGTCGCCAAAGGCGCCGGCGCGGTGCGCGCATTCGTAGGCACGCTATCCGGCATCTCTACCTTGCACCGCGCATGCGCCGCCAGCAAGGCACGCGCCGGACCGACACGTTCAAACCAGTATAGGCGGTGTTTTCCTCTGATGTGAATTCGTCGTGATCGCGCGCAGGACGCAGCGTGTCGCGCGCGTCGATCATGTAACACCTCGGTGATCTTCCCTTACAAATGGCAACGCTCGCGCAAGGCGCCGTCGTGTTCAATCGAGTCATTCGGGGTTTCGGCTCGAATGAATCTGACTCGACGGAGAACAAATATGAAACGCTTAATCTTGAGCCTGATCGCAGGCACGCTACTCGCAACGGCACTTGGCGGTTGCATCGTCGCGCCGGCACCGGGCTACTACGGCGGCGGTGGTTACTACCATCACGGCGGCTATTACTACCGTTAACGGTTCCGGCTGTAGCCGCGGCGCCTATAACGGCGCTGCGGTGCTGACCGTCAGTCAGGCCAGCAGCATTTCAAACGCGACGACCGCGGCAATGGCAGCGGCATTCGCAGCCAGCGCTTCCACGACGATACCTTTCCATGTCGCCGGCCGAAAGCGCAATGCAAGCAACAGCGAACAGAGCAGCGCCAGCGCAATGATCATCACGACATCCGCGTTGTGAAGATGAACGTTCATCCGTGCCTCCCTGCTACCTATAGGGTTATTTGAGTCGAGTATAGGCATGTCAAAAAGACGCGCAAGGCCGGGAATTTACTCAGGAATGCTCGGCAAGCGGAGGGCGTGAAGCGGCAAGCAGGCGGAGGCGGTGGCCGATGCCGCCGCGGCGTGAGAAGCGCGCGCCGGGCGGCACCGAGCGAAGAGTCAAGGCGCCGAGATCGGCGCCCCTCGTTACATCAGCTGTGTGTCGCGCGTTTCACGCATGCACAGCACGCCGATCATGCTCACGGCCGCGGCGATCGACACATAGGCGCCAACCCAAGGCAGCCCGCCGCGCGCGGCGAGCATCTGCGCGATATACGGCGCGACGGACGCGCCGAGAATCCCACCGAGGTTGTACGCGACACCCGCGCCGGTATAGCGCACGTTGGTCGGGAACAACTCCGGCAGCAGCGCGCCCATCGGCGCGAAGGTCACGCCCATCAGGAACAGTTCGATGACGAGGAACAGCAGCACCAGCGACGTCTGTCCGCTGCCGAGCAGCGGCGCCATCGTGAAGCCCGACAGGATCGCCGCGATGATGCCGACGATCAGCACCGGCTTACGGCCATAGCGGTCGGCGGCCCAGGCCGACAGCGGCGTGGCGAGCGCCATGAACACCACGGCGATGCACAGCAGGCCGAGGAACGTCGGCCGCGGAATATGCAGCACGGAGACGCCGTACGACAGCGAGAACGTGGTGGCGTTGTAGAACAGCGTGTAGCAGACCACCATCGCGAGCGCGCCGAGCAAAGTCGGCAGCCAGTGTTGCGACAGCAGTGTGGCGATCGGCACCTTCACGCGTTCCTGACGGTCGATCGCCGCCTGGAACGCCGGCGTCTCGGCGATTTTCAAGCGCACGTACAAGCCGAGCGCGACCAGCACGGCGCTCACCAGGAACGGCACGCGCCAGCCCCAGCTACGGAATTGTTCGTCGCTCAAGGACAGCGCCAGCGCGAAGAACAGGCCGTTAGAAGCCAGAAAGCCGATCGATGGCCCGAGTTGCGGGAACATGCCGAACCAGCCGCGTTTGCCGGCCGGCGCGTTCTCGGTGGCGAGCAGCGCCGCGCCGCCCCATTCGCCGCCCAGACCGATGCCCTGGCCGAAGCGCAAGATGCACAACAGGATCGGCGCCAGGCTGCCTATCGAGTCGTAGCCGGGCACGAAACCGATCAGCGTGGTGGACAGGCCCATCACGAGCAGTGACGCCACCAGCGTCGATTTACGGCCGATCCGGTCGCCGAAGTGGCCGAACAGGAACGAGCCGATCGGCCGCGCCACGAAGGCGATGCCGAACGTGACGAAGGCCGACAAGGCCTGCGCCGTCGCCGAGCCATGCGGGAAAAACACCGGTCCGATGACGAGCGCCGCGGCGGTCGCATAGACGTAGAAATCGTAGAACTCGATCGCGGTGCCGATAAAGCTCGCGAAGATGATCCGCGAACTCTTGTTCTGCCCGGCCGCATTGGGCTGGGTCGCGGAAATCGGCGAAGTGGACATGCAGGGTCTCCATGTGTCGTGATGCCGTTGGGCGCCCGGTTCGTGAGCCGGGGGTGCGCGTGTGTGGGCGGCATCTTTGTTCAGGTTCATGCGCCTCGCGTCGGTCGCGGGCCGATGGGCGGCCACGCACGGCGCGAGCGACTGTGCGACAGCTTACAACGGCAACTGGCGGAAGCGCTCCTGCAAGGCGAAAAACCAGGCGGGACGCGTGACGTGTGCGGCGAGCAAGGTAAAGCGGCCGGTGCGGCGCGAGGCCTTGATGATTTGCGATCAGGGCAGCGGCGCACGCATCGTGCCTCAAGCAGGCGGCGCTCGCGGATGGCGCGGCGGCGCTGCAATCGGGCTCTTGCCGCGCCCGCGGGTAAGCGGGCGGCGTGAGCCATGCCGGAAGGATCCGGCGCAGGGAATCGGAAAATTATAACGAGCGCGGCCGCGCCGCAGCAAGGCGGCGCCGGGCTCGCCGCGTGCTTTGCACGAAACGAACCGCGTTCAGTCGATGGTTTGCGCTTGTGGCGAGGCGAACTCGCGAAGCTGGAATTTGCCGTTGTCGTTGAAAAGCCAGTCTTCGAACAGTTCGAGCTGGCCACGGCCGTTCAGCAACTTGCCGGGCGGCTGCGGCAGCGGTGCGGCGCGCCGCAAGGTGGCGAGCGCGGTGCTCTCGGCTTCGTCGTCGCCGTTGGTGCGATACACGGATGACTCCACCACGTGGCCGTTGCGATCGACCGTGAACGACACCACCACCAGCGAGCGCAGCATCGCTTGCGGCGTGCCGCGCAGCACATAAGACGGATTGCGTTCGATGATGCGCCTCGCCACGGCATCGCGGTATTGATCGAGTGTGGCGCTGTTGATGGCGGCCGCGGGCGTCGGTACGGTCGCGCTTGGCGGCGGCGTGATGGTGCAGCCAGCGATGGCGACGCCCAACGCAGCAACGAGCAGCGTGCCGCGCACACGGCGTCCGGTCAGGCAGCGAAGGTGACGCGTGCGGGTGAGCATTGTCGGAGAAAAACTCGAGGCAGGATGTAATTTGATGGTAGTCAAAAACCGCCAGGAATCAATTGGCGTTCGCCCGCTGTATGTGGCCCAACCATCTGTAATAGGCTGAAATATGAGCGAATTGGTGCGCGGCGAAAACGCGCCTACACTCTGATGGCCTCTTTCGAGAGGCATCGGTGGAAGTCTTTCATTTAGCCCGCTTCGCGCGGGCTTTTTCTTTTTTGCAGCGCGGTTCACGCGGGCCCGTGCGGCGCAAAAAACAAAAGGCGAATCCGACTACGAGTTCGCCTTTCTATCCACAAGCTGCGAGCAAGAGGCAAGCAAGCAACGAGCGCGTGATCTCGCCTCAGTGCTCGCCGCTCACAGCGCGACCTGTTACTTCAACGCTTCGCGTGCCGCCTTAACCGCTGCAAGCACTTGCTCCGGCGCCGTGCCGCCCGGATGATTGCGGCTCGCCACCGACCCTTCCAGCGTCAGATACGAGAACACATCTTCGCCGATCAGATGCGCGACGTTCGGCAGTTCCTTGCGCATTTCGTCGAGCGTCAGATCCGCCAGATCGCAGCCGCGATCCGCGCACACGCGCACGGCCAGCGCCACCGCTTCGTGCGCATCGCGGAACGGCAGGCCGCGCTTGACCAGGTAGTCGGCCAGATCGGTAGCCGTGGAGAAGCCTTGCAGCGCGGCGTCGCGCATGGCTTGCGGCTTCACCGAAATACCGGCGACCATTTCAGCGAAAATGCGCAGCGTATCCGCGACCGTATCCACGGTGTCGAACAACGGCTCCTTGTCTTCCTGATTGTCCTTGTTGTACGCGAGCGGCTGGCCTTTCATCAGCGTGAGCAGCGCGATCAGATGGCCGTTCACACGGCCGGTCTTGCCGCGCGCGAGTTCGGGCACGTCCGGGTTCTTCTTCTGCGGCATGATCGATGAGCCGGTGCAGAAGCGGTCCGCCAGATCGATGAAGCCGACGCGCGGGCTCATCCACAGCACGAGCTCTTCGGAGAAGCGCGAGATGTGCGTCATCACGAGTGCCGACGCCGCCGTGAATTCGATCGCGAAGTCACGGTCGGACACCGCGTCGAGCGAGTTCGCGCAGATGCCGTCGAAGCCCAGCGTCTTCGCCACCGCGTGACGGTCGATCGGATAGCTGGTGCCGGCGAGCGCGGCCGCGCCGAGCGGCAGACGGTTCACACGCTTGCGGCAATCGATCATGCGCTCGGCGTCGCGCGAAAACATTTCGACGTAAGCGAGCAGGTGATGGCCGAACGTGACCGGCTGCGCCACTTGCAGGTGCGTGAAGCCCGGCATGATGGTCGAGGCGTTTTTCTCCGCCATGTCGAGCAGGGCCGTGCGCAATTCGGTCAGCAAACCGCCGATCCGGTCGATCTCGCCGCGCAGCCACAAACGGATATCCGTCGCCACCTGGTCGTTACGCGAGCGGCCGGTGTGCAGGCGCTTGCCGGCGTCGCCGATCAAGGCGGTCAGGCGCGCTTCGATATTCAGGTGCACGTCTTCCAGATCGAGTTGCCACTCGAACTCGCCTCGCTCGATTTCACCCTTGATCTGCGCCATGCCGCGTTGGATCGCGGCGAGGTCGTCGGCGGCGATGATCTTCTGCGCGGCCAGCATCGAGGCGTGCGCGAGCGACCCTTCGATATCGACGAGCGCCAGACGCTTGTCGAAGAAAACCGACGACGTGTAGCGTTTGACGAGTTCCGACATCGGCTCCGAGAAGCGAGCCGACCAGGCTTCGCCTTTTTTGTGCAGTTGGGACGTCATGGTGTTGGGCAGTTAAGCGGCAGTTGAGCGAGCGGTGAGGAGGCTGACGACGCGAATGCACGTGCCGTGCAAAGGTGCCGCCGAAGCGAGGAAAGACAGGGATTTTAACACTGGGCGCGGGCCGGAAAGACTCGGCAGGCTTTCAAGTCTCGTACGCGACACAGCCGAAGTTCGCACGGGCAACTTGCGCGAACCCGGGCGGCGCCTCGCCGGCGCGGCCCAGGTTGGGCGATGCGGATGGCGGCTGGGGCGCGCACGTCGAGTGCGTGTGACGCCAAGGCCGTCGCCCCGCCGACGCCTACTCGCGCACCAGCACCACCAGCTTCAGATCCTCGCGATGCGCGGGTTTGAACGTGATCTGGTCGTACACGATGCGGCCGTCGCGCGGATGGTTGAACTCGCGCCGTCCGCCTTCGCGGCCGCCGACGTCCTGCGAGGCCCAGAAGCGCGCGAACGCGTCGCTCGCGGCGGCGAGCGAGTCGATCAGCGCGCGAGTGGGCGCGTCGTTCAGATGGCGGATCGAGTCGGCGCGGAATTCGGCGGCGAGCCGCCGCGCGCGGGTTTCCCAATCGACGATCAGCTCGCGTGCGGCCGGTTCCGTGAAGGTGTAGCGCAGCAGATTCCGGTCGTGTGCGCCGTCCAGCCAGCCGACGAACAGGTCTTTGGCGCGCTCGTTCCAGGCGAGCGCATTCCACTGACGGTCGAGCACATAGGCCGGCGCGCTCACGAGTTGCACGGTTTCCAGCAGGGTGGCGGGCGCGTCGGCGGCGGCCGGATCGGGTTCCGCCGGGTCGCGCTGGGCGGCCAGTTCGAACAGATAAGCCCGTTCGGCGCGCGACAGTTGCAACGCGACCGCGATGCGCGCGAGCGCGTCGGCGGAAGCGGAGACCGGACGTCCCTGTTCGATCCACGTGTACCAGGTCGGGCTCACGCCGCACAGTTGCGCGACTTCTTCACGCCGCAAACCTGGCGTGCGGCGGCGCGGCCCCGGCGGCAGGCCGACCGCTTGCGGCGAGAGCCGCTCGCGGTGAGCGCGGATGAAGTCGCCGAGCGCGCGGGCCGGGGTGGCGTCGAGCGGCGGCGGGTTGTCGGCGGGAGACGGCGTGGTCATTCTGTTCGGCGGCAGGCGGCGGAAGTGGAGGGAGGTAATGGAGATACCAGAATAATTGCTTAACTTGTACTGGTACATCGCGGGATCTATTGTAGCGGCTGGAACGGCACAACGCCTTCCAGCGCTACCCCGAATACATAACCGGAGCCTCCCATGAAGCATCACGATCAGGTCGCCGACGCCTTCGGCTCGACCGCCGCCGCCTATTTGACGAGCCCGACCCATGCCACCGGCGCCGATCTGCGGACGCTGGCCGAATCGATCGCGGCGACGCCGGATGCGACGGTACTCGACATGGGTTGCGGTGCGGGCCACGCGAGTTTCGCCGTCGCGCCGCACGCGAAAGCGGTGGTCGCCTACGACATCGCACCGCAAATGCTGGCGACGGTGGAAGACGCAGCGAAGGAGCGCGGTCTCGCCAACATTCGCACGCAACAGGGCGCGGCCGAAGTGCTGCCGTTCGACGATCATTCGTTCGACTGGGTGATCAGCCGGATGAGCGCGCATCACTGGCACGACGTGCCGCTCGCGCTCGCCGAAGTACGGCGTGTGCTGAAGCCGGGCAGCAAGGTGTTGTTCATCGATATCGCCGGCAGCGATCATCCATTGCTCGACACGCACATTCAGGCGATCGAGTTATTGCGCGACGGCTCGCATATTCGCGATTACCGTGCCGACGAGTGGATTGCGTTATTTGCCACGGCGGGGTTCCGGGCATCGATTCGCGAGCGTTGGCGCATCGACATCGAGTTCAGTTCGTGGGTGGCGCGCATGCGCACGCCGGAACCGCGCGTGGTGGCGATTCGCTCGATGTGGGCGAATTCGCCGGATGAAGTCCGTCAATACTTCGACGTGCAGGAAGACGGCTCATTCAAGCTTGACGCGTCGATGATCGAAGCGCAATGAAAAAAGCCGTGCGCGACGAACTACGTCGCGCACGGCTTGAGTGCTCAAATGCGTGTGATGAATTGCGTTCGCGCTTAGCCCGTATTGCGCAATCCCGCCGCAATCCCGTTGATGCTCAGATGAATCCCGCGCCGCACGCGCGCGTTGGTGTCGCCGCCGCGGTGACGCTTGAGCAACTCCACCTGCAAGTGATTCAGTGGATCGAGATACGGGAAGCGATTCTTGATCGAACGCGCGAGCAGCGGGTTCTCCGCGAGCCGCTCACTCTTGCCCGTAATCTCCGACAACACCTTCGACGTGCGCTCCCATTCCGCGACGATCCGCTCGAACACGTGCTTGCGCAGTTTCTTGTCGGATACGAGTGCGGCGTAGCGCGAAGCGACCGCGAGGTCGGTCTTCGCCAGCACCATGTCCATGTTCGACAGCAGGTTCGAGAAGAACGGCCACGTCTTGTGCATTTTCTTCAGCAGCGCGAGACGGCGCGTGCGTTCGGCGTCGCTCGGCGCGCTGTCCAGATGTGCGGCCACCGCACTGCCGAACCCGTACCAGCCGGTCAGCAGCAAACGGCATTGGCCCCATGAGAAGCCCCACGGAATCGCGCGCAGATCTTCGATCTTGCGCTGCTTCGGGTCCTGCAGTTTGCGCGAAGCCGGCCGGCTGCCGATGTTCAACTCCGCGATCTCCGCGATCGGCGTCGATTCGAAGAAATACTCCTTGAAGCCCGGCGTTTCGTAGACCAGCGCGCGGTAGGACGCCATTGCGGCGTCGGACAACTGCTGCATCGTTTCTTCGAACGCGGGCAGTTGCGCCGGCGCAATGCCGTGCGGCAGCAACGACGCTTCGAGCGTCGCGGCGACCACCGTCTCCAGATTGCGCCGGCCGATCTCCGGATTGCCGAACTTGCTCGCGATCACTTCGCCCTGTTCGGTCAAACGGATCTGGCCGTCGACCGTGCCCGGCGGCTGCGACAGAATCGCCTGATAGGTCGGACCGCCGCCACGGCCCACGGTGCCTCCGCGTCCATGGAACAGACGCAGCGTCACGCCGCGTTCGTTGAAGAGCGACACCAGCGCGAGTTCGGCGCGGTACAGCTCCCAGTTCGACGTGAGGAAGCCGCCGTCCTTGTTGCTGTCCGAATAGCCGAGCATCACTTCCTGCTCGTTGCCCTGATGTTCGATCAGCGCGTCGACGCCCGGCAGCGCGATCAGATCGCGCATGATGTGCGGTGCGTTGCGCAAGTCGGGGATCGTCTCAAACAACGGGATCACCATCAGGCCCGCTTGCGCCGGATCGTTCGCATCGCCCAGACGTCCGTGCAGCAGGCCGGTTTCCTTTTGCAGCAACATCACTTCGACCAGATCGCTCACGGTCTCGGTGTGCGAGATGATGTAGTTGCGCACCGCACGCGCGCCGAATTTTTCGCGCGTGATACGCGCTTCTTCGAGCACGCCGAGTTCGCTCTTCACGAGATCGGAGTACTCCGCGTACGGCAGGCGCAAAGAACGCGGCTGCGCCAGTTCGGCGAGCAGCACCTTGAGTTTTTCTTCTTCCGTGAGCGCCGCGTAGTCGTCTACGACGCCCGCGCGCTTGAGCAGTTCGGCGATCACCGCTTCGTGGATATCGGAGCTCTGGCGCAAGTCGATGCTCGCCAGATGGAAGCCGAACACTTCGGCGGCGCGCGCGAGCGGCGACAGACGCGGTGCGGCGAGCGGCGCGCCATGATGCTCGGCGAGCGAATCGATCAGCACGTGCAGGTCGCGCTCGAATTCGGACGAATCGCCGTACGGCTTGGCGCGTATCGGCGCCGCGCCGCGGCCCGCGCTGCGCACCGGCACACTGCCTTCACCGAGGCGCACGCGCGCGCTTGCCGCGAGCCGCGTGTACATGCCGATCAATGCCCGGCGATACGGCTCGTCGGTGCGATGCGGCGACTGGTCGGGCGAGGCGGCGGCGAGTTCCTTCAGGGCGTCGCTGGCGCCGGCCAGCAGGTTCGACACCGACAACTCGGCGCCGAGCTTGTGCACCTGCTCCATGTAGTGCTCGAAGATCACCGCGGCTTGGCGGGTGATCGCGTTTTCGAGCGTTTCGGCCGTGACGTTCGGATTGCCGTCGCGGTCGCCGCCGATCCAGCTGCCCATCTGGAAGAACGGCGGCAGGCGCGCGTCGATGCCGTGTTCGGTGAGCGCTTCTTCGATATCGGCGTAGAGCGCCGGGATTTCTTCGAGGAAGGTGGCGCGGTAGTACGACAGCGCGTTCTCGATTTCATCGGCCACGGAAAGGCGCGAATCACGCAGCATGCGCGTTTGCCACAGCGACGTGACGCGCGCGCGCAGCATCGCTTCGTTGTGCGCGCGTTCGCGGTCGGTCAACTGCTGGTCGCGTTCGGCGAGCAGACGCGCGACGTCGTGTTGCGCGTCGAGAATGCTCTTGCGCTGCACCTCGGTCGGGTGCGCGGTCAGCACCGGCACGATCAACGCGTTGTTGAAGAACTGCTGCAGCACCGGCGTGGCGGCCGCGTTGGCTTCGACGAGCCGCTCGAGCGCGTGGGCGATCGTGCCCGGTTGCGAGGTCGAGCCGGCCAGCGCGTGAATCCGGTGGCGGCGATTGCGGTGGCGGTCTTCAGCAATGTTCGCGAGATGCGAAAAGTAGCTGAACGCGCGCACCACGCTGACCGTTTGCTCCGGGCTCAGCGAGCGCAGTTTCTTGTCGAGCGTTTGCGCGGCGGCGCTGTCGTCTTCGCGGCGAAAGCGCACGGCGGTCTGACGGATCGTTTCGACGACGTCGAACACCGCGTCGCCTTCCTGCTCGCGCAGCACGTCGCCGAGCAGGCGTCCGAGATAGCGGATGTCCTGGAATAGCGGATGGTCCTTGTCCTCGCGCGTGCGGCCGTTGTTCTTCGGCGCGGACGCGGAAGAAGGCGCGGCGCTGGACGATTCATCTGGCACAGCCTGCAGCGCGGGCGCTTGCGGCGCGTCGGCGACGACCTTGATCTTCGTGGCGCCGCCCTTGGCGGCCTTTTGCGCCTTGGCGGCGGATGCGGCTTGCGTCGTCTTATCCGTTTTGACTGCCTTCACGGTCTTGTCCGTCTTGACGGGCGTGGAGGTTTTGGCGGCCTTGCCGGCTTTGGCAGCGTGAGCAGCCTGAGCGGGTTTGCCGGCGCGTTTGGCCGATGTCGGCCCGGCAGCGGCGGCGGCAGAGGCGGCGGGCTTGGCGGCGTCGGCCGCGCGAGCGTTGGGCGATGCAGTGTTGCGGCGGGCAGGGCGCGCCGATCCGGAAGACGTCACGATGGGTTTCCTCAGGGAAGCCAGGGTCTGTTGAGTGATGAACTGCTACTGCGGAACTGCACTATGAACTGCAACGTGAACTGCAAAGGGAACCGCGCGAAACGGTATGCGCCGATGGCGATACGCCTGAGAGGAGACTGTGCGCCTGAACGGTGCCGCGCATCCGCACGACACTTGTTCGAGGCACCTGCGGCACCTGAGCCACGTCAGGCCGCATTGCATCATCCCGCATGCGGCGGCCCGGTGCGCGAACGACCGTGCGTGAACAGGCTGGGATGGGGCAGGCGCGCGCAGCGCGAAGCCCGTCTCCTCCATCGATACCGCTTCAGCACGGCGCTCCGCCGCGTCTTGAGACACAAGGGCGCGTGCTAACATTGTTTGTTATTACATCCCGTCATTCGATCAGCAAGCTAATGAACACCGAGACGTTTTCCACGCCACCCCACACGCTTGTGATTGCGTCGCGAGAAAGCCGCCTGGCCATGTGGCAAGCGGAGCATGTGCGATGTGCGCTGCACAAATTATATCCATCTTGTGACGTAAAAATCCTCGGAATGACAACACGTGGAGATCAAATTCTCGATCGCACTTTGTCGAAGGTTGGTGGTAAGGGCCTCTTCGTGAAGGAACTTGAAGCCGCGCTCGCCGACGGCCGCGCCGACCTCGCCGTGCACTCGCTCAAAGACGTGCCGATGGAATTGCCCGAAGGCTTTGCGCTGTCCACCATCATGGAGCGCGAAGATCCGCGCGACGCGCTGGTCTCCAACGACTACGACTCGCTCGCCGCACTGCCGGCCGGCGCCGTGGTCGGCACCTCCAGCCTGCGCCGCGAGGCCATGCTGCGCATGCGTTATCCGCACCTCGAAGTGCGGCCGTTGCGCGGCAACCTTGATACGCGTCTGTCGAAACTCGATCGCGGCGATTACGCGGCGATCATTCTGGCCGCAGCCGGTCTGAAGCGGCTGGGTCTGGGCGAGCGCATCCGCGCGCTGCTCGATCCCGAAGACAGCCTGCCCGCGGCGGGCCAGGGCGCGCTCGGCATCGAGATTCGCGCCGACCGCGCAGAGCTCGCTGCATGGCTCGCACCGTTGCATCACGACCACACGGCAGCCGCCGTCGAAGCGGAGCGCATGGTTTCGCGCGCGCTCGGCGGCAGCTGCGAAGTGCCGCTCGCCGCGTATGCCATGTGGTGCGACGGCGCGCTGCATCTGCGCGGCATCGTCGCCACGCCCGACGGGCAGCGTGTGCTGAGCGCACAGGCGTCGGCGCCCGCGCCCAGCGTCGAACGCGCCGTCGCGCTCGGCCAGGAAGTGGCGAGCGCGCTCGAACAGCAAGGCGCGATGGACATCGTTCGCGCGCTCAGCACCGCCAGCGGTCCCGCCGCTGCGAAGCAGGGCACGGCGCAAGACGGCGCGCCGGACAGCGCGGCGACCGGCGAGTGATGGCGGCCGATATCCCCGGCAACACATCCCCATCCGTCGACAAGGCGGCGTTCACGGTCGTGATTACGCGACCGGCCGGTCAGTCGAACGAACTGATCGCGCGACTCACCGCGGCCGGCATCGCCACGCTCGACTTTCCGCTGATCGACATCGCGCCCGTCACCGACGAGGCGCCGTTGCGCGCCGCGTTGGCCTCGCTCGAACGCTATGCGCTCGTCGTGTTCGTGTCGCCGAATGCCGTCGATCACGCGTTTGCCCGCAGCGATGCGATCTGGCCGCATGCGCTGCCGATCGGCGTCGTCGGGCCGGGCAGCGTGCAGGCGCTGGCGCGCCACGGCGTGGCCGCACCTGCCTACAAGGTGATCAGTCCTCCGTCCGGCGCGGATGAAGACACCGCGCGCTTCGATTCCGAAGGTCTCTTTGCGGCGATCGACAGCGCGCTCGACGCGACCAGCCTCGAAGGCAAGCGCGTGCTGATCGTACGCGGTGACGGCGGCCGCGAGTGGCTCGCCGACCGGCTGCGCGAAGCCGGCGCCGAAGTCGACACCGTCGCGGCGTACCGGCGCCTCGTGCCGGAGCCGTCGATCGGCGGCTGGGCGCGCGTGCACGAGTTGCTCGCGGGCGTGCCGCACGTCTGGCTGCTCACCAGTTCCGAAGGCGTGCGCAATCTGCACGAGCTGGCGCAAGACCACCTCACCGCCGACGAAATCGCGCAGCTCAAACGCGCCGCGCTCGTCACGCCGCATCCCCGTATCGCGCAGACCGCGCGGGCATTGGGTTTTGATAGCATTACGGTGTCCGGCGCGGGCGATGAGCGCATTGCCCGCGCGCTGATTGCCGCCGTCCCGACCGTAGTTCAACCGGTACCGTCCAACCCGGCTCATTCACCGGCTAAATCACGCATGACTGAAACGAACGCATCCACGAACGCTTCACCCCAGCCGGCCGCGACCACTGCGTTGCCGCCGAATCAACCCTTCACGCCCTACGAAGCGCAAAAGCGCCATAGCGCGAGCGGACCGCTGCTGTGGTTTGTCGTCGTGATCATTGCTTGTGCCGCGGGCGTGGGCGGCTATGCGCTCAATCGCAAGGTGGAGCGCACCGAGCAGCAGATCGTGCAGCGCCAGCAAGCCAACGACACGCAGACCAACGAGCTGCGCATCAAGACGGAACAGGCGCTCGCCACCGTGCATCAGTCGGACTCGCAGGTCGCGCAACTCGAAGGCAAGCTCGCCGATGCGCAGGCCGGGCAGCAGGCGCTGCAGCAGCAATACGCGGATCTTGCGCGCAATCGCGACGACTGGACCCTTGCCGAAGTCGGCCAGATGCTCTCCGCCGCCAGCCAGCAGTTGCAGCTCACCGGCAACACGCAGCTCGCGCTGTTCGCGCTGCAAAGCGCCGACACGCGTCTCGCCGCCTCGGACAGCCCGCAGGCGGTCACCGTGCGCAAGGCGATCGCGCAAGACATCGACAAGCTGAAGGCCGCGCCTTCCACCGATCTCACGGGCATGGCCATCAAGCTCGACAACGCGATCGACCAGGTCGACAGCCTGCCGCTCTCGGGCGAAGCACCGATCGCCCATGCCACGCCGCAAGCCGCGACGTGGGCCGACACGGCGAAGGTGGCCGCGGCCACCGGCGAGCCGCGCTGGAAGGTGTGGTGGCGTGAAGTGACCACCGGCATCGGCCAGCAGTTGACGAGCCTCGTGCAGGTACGTCGCATCGACAACGCCGACGCGATGCTGGTCACGCCCGACGAGGGCTACTTCGTGCGCGAGAATCTCAAGCTGCGATTGCTGTCGGCGCGTCTCGCCTTGCTCTCGCGCAACGAGACCACGCTGAAGTCCGACCTGCAGGCGGCGGAGAATGCGCTCACGCGTTACTTCGACAACTCGTCGAAGAAGACGCAAACCGTGACCGATCTCGTCAAGCAGGTGGAGGCGGGCTCGGCCGCGGTTGAACTGCCGAATCTGAACACGAGCCTGCAGGCCGTCAATCAATACCGGAGCCGAGGTTAATCATGGCGATCCGGGGACTTCTATGGCTTGCGTTGCTGTTCGCCATCGCGGTGGTGCTGGCGGTGGTCGGACGCTTCGACATGGGGCAGGTGCTGCTGATCTATCCGCCGTACCGCGTCGACATGTCGTTGAATCTGTTCGTGGTCGGGCTGGTGGTGTTGTTCATTCTGATGTATGCGCTGCTGCGCATCTTCCGCAATATCTGGCGCATGCCGCAACGTGTGGCCGCTTATCGCGCGCGCTCGCGTGTCGCGAAAGCGCATGCCGCGCTGCGTGACGCGATCGGCAATCTGTACGCCGGGCGTTTTTCGCGTGCCGAGAAAGCCGCTAAAGACGCGCTCGCGAATGGCGACAACAAGGGCGCGGCCGGCTTGATCGCGGCCACCGCGGCGCATCGCATGCATGAATATGCGCGGCGCGACGAGTGGCTCGCGCAGATCAACGAGGCCGACTGGCAGGACGCACGCCTGATGGCCACCGCCGACATGCGCGCCGATGGCCGTGACGCGGACGGCGCGCTGACGGCGCTGACCGAAATGCAGTCACAGGGCGCGCGGCGCATTCACGCGCAGCAGATCATGTTGCGCGCGCAACAGCAATTGAAGAACTGGAGTGAAGTGCTCAAGCTCGTCAAGATGCTGGAAAAACGCGAAGCGATTCATCCGGCTGTGGCGGTGCGCTTGCGCCAACTCGCGGCGGAAAACCTGCTGCGTGACCGGCGTCACAATGCCGATGCGTTGCTGGAGTTGTGGAATTCGCTGTCGCCCACCGAGCGTCATTCGCCGCGTCTCGCGGATCTCGCTGCGGAGTTGCTGGTGTCGCTGAACCGTCCGCAGGAAGCGCGCAAGATCGTCGAGGAAGCGCTGGCGCAAAACTGGGACGCGCGCTTGCTGCGCCGCTATCCGGACACGACCGCGGGCGACGCGTTGCCGCTAATCCAGAAGGCCGAAGCGTGGCAGAAGGATCGTCCGGAAGATGCGGACTTGATGTTTGCGCTGGGGCGTTTGTGTCTGCATCAGCAGTTGTGGGGCAAGGCGCAGTCGTTCCTTGAGCGCGCGCTGAAGCTCGCGGACAACGAGACGCTGAGGATTCGCTCGCATCGTGCGTTGGCGCGTTTGCACGAGCAGCTCGGCGATGCGGACAAAGCTAGCCAGCACTATCGGGAGAGTGCGTTGGCGATGAATATCGTTTGAGGGTTTTTGAGCGGCGCGTGTGTGGTTCTTGAAGCGCTGCTTTGAGACTTTGAAATTGCTGGTTGATGAGTTGATGGCCGCAGCGGATGCTGCGGCCATTTTTTATTCGTGCTTTCTGCTGTGCCTGTTCTGTGGTGCTTGATTTGGTCGCCTAGTGCGGTGCAGTGGACGGTTGTTGCACGGTAGTGGAGGACAACCTGATCATCGCGCTTTTCGTGCATCGGTGATCTGCATCCATCTCCGCTTCGCATGTGGATATTCGTTCTCGACGGGGGAAATGGAATTCGAGGCCTCTGAGGGAGAGCGCCAACCTGCCCGGCCGGGCGATGCGCTGCTTCTTGAAGATACGATCGGACGAGGACATCGAAGCCGCGTCGTCGGCGACACCGCGGCAAAACTTGCAGTCGTTGAACTTGAACCGGCTGATGACAAGCGACGGTTTCTACGCGCCCCGGACTGATGGGACCGTTTGCCTTGTATGGAACTCAGCCGTTCGACGCGATGTGCCGACTGTCTCTTGCTGGCCGACTACCGCCCCACGCCCTCGGCAGCAGTCCGCCAACATTTGTCGAAACCACCATATTCAGCGATGAAGTGGTCGCTCCTTCGCACACCAACGCAAAGCCTCAGCAGTAGATCACTGCCAAGGCCCGCGCCTCCCTCTCACTTATTAACCATCTTCGCCGGCACGCTGATCGCCAGCAGACCGCCAAGCACCAGGAACGCCGCCAGCATATACATGCCGGAGTCGTTCGCGGCCGTCACCTGTTTGAGCCAGCCCACCGCATACGGGCTGAGAAAACCCGCCAGATTGCCGATCGAATTGATCATGGCGATGCCGGCAGCGGCGCCCGTGCCCGCCAGAATCGCTGTCGGCAAACTCCAGAACAGCGGCAGCGTGGTCAGAATGCCCATCGTCGCGAGCGTGAGCGAGGCCATCGCCAGCACGGTGTTGTGCGCCCACACGACCGACAGCACGAGCCCGATCGCGCCCGCGAACGCCGGCAACGCAATATGCCAGCGCCGCTCGCGCTTGCGGTCCGCACTGCGCGACACGAACACCATCGCCACCACGGCCGCCGCGAATGGCACCGCCGAGAGCAACCCGATCATGAACGCATCCGTCACGCCGGTCGCCTTGATGATGGTCGGCAGCCAGAAGCTCACGCCATACAGACCCATCACGAACGAGAAATACGTGAGGCTCAGCATCAGCACGCGGCCGCTCGTGAGCACCTGGCGAATCGGCATGTCGTGCTTGGTGGCTTCTTCGGCGGAGACGTGGCGTTCGAGCAATTGCTGCTCTTCCTTGGTGAGCCACTTCGCCTTCGAGATACGATCGTCCAGCATGACGAACACCATGATGCCGACGATCACCGAAGGAATCCCTTCGAGCAGAAACAGCCACTGCCAGCCATGCCAGCCGTTCACGCCGTTGAAGCTCTTCAGGATATAACCCGACACCGGACCGCCGATCACGCCTGACAGCGCGATCGCCGTCATGAACCAGGTGGTCATGCGGCCGCGCCGGTGCGACGGATACCAGTAGGTGAGGTACAGAATGATGCCGGGGAAAAATCCCGCTTCTGCGAGACCGAGCAGGAAGCGCATCACGTAGAACATGGTCGGCGTAGTGACGAACATGGTCAGCATGGAGATCACGCCCCACGACACCATGATCCGCGCGATCCACACGCGTGCGCCGACTTTGTGCAAGATCACATTGCTCGGAATTTCGAAGATGAAATAGCCGAGAAAGAAAATCCCCGCGCCGAAACCGTAGACCGCGTCGCTCAGACCGAGATCGCTGGTCATTTGCAGCTTGGCGAAACCGACGTTGACGCGATCGAGATACGCGACCACGTAACAGAGCATCAACAGCGGCGCGAGCCGCCAGGTGACCTTGCGGTAGGTCGCCTCTTCGAAGGTGGAAGGCGGCGCACCCGCGCCGGGATGGTGGAGCGGATTTGCGGGACTAGCCATGGTGTCTCCTCTTTTCTTGTGGAATTGAAGTACCGCTGTCGATCGATTCTATCCGCGCTCAGTGGTTTGCACGACGAATCGATACCGGGGGAAAACACTGACTGCGGCGAGGGCCGCAGCACGCGAAACCCTCGCAGACCGGATTGCGGCGCGGCGCTACACGCAGCGCCCGCCGTCTACTTCAAGACACACGCCGGTGATGAACTCCGCCTCGTCCGAAGCCAGATAGAGCGCGGCGTTGGCGATGTCCTGCGGCGTCGAGAAACGCCCGAGCGGAATGCCGGCGAGAAAGCGCTGACGATTCTCCGGCGTATCCTCAACGCCCATGAATTCGGACAGCAGCGCCGTCTCGCCGATCACCGGATTCACGCAGTTCACCCGAATGCGGTCCGGACCCAGTTCGACCGCCAGCGACTTGCTCGCGATAATCACCGCGCCTTTGCTGCCGTTGTACCAGACAAGCCCAGGGCGCGGCCGCACACCCGCCGTGGACGCAATATTGATGAAGCAGCCGCCGCCCTGCTCGCGGAAATACGGTACGAATTCCTGCACGCTCCAGTAAATGCTTTTCACGTTCACCGCGTAGACGCGGTCGAATTCGGCTTCCGTCACTTCCAGCACGGGCTTGTTGCGATGCGTGGTGCCGGCGTTGTTGACGACGATCTGCACGCTGCCGAAGTCTTCGAGCGCGGCTTCGCGCAGTTTTTGCCAGTCGTCGCGCTGGGCGACGTTGCCTGCCACCGCGATGGCCTTGCCGCCGGCCAGCGCGATTTCACTCGCCACGCGCTCGGCGGCCGGGCCGTTCAGATCGTTGACCACGACGTTCGCGCCTTCGCGCGCGTAGGTCTTCGCAATGCCTTCGCCGAAACCCGAGCCGCCACCCGTGACGATGGCTGTTTTACCTGTCAACCGCATGATGTCTCCGCTGTTTGTTGTGGATGGTGATACGTATGCTCGACTAACCGTGCCGGATCGCGATGGTTTTCAGCACCGTGAAGCCATACAGCGCCTCGAAGCCCTTTTCGCGGCCGTGGCCCGAATGCTTGACGCCGCCGAACGGCAATTCGACGCCGCCGCCCGCGCCATAGTTGTTGATGAACACTTGACCAGAGCGCAGGCGGCGCGCGAGCCGCATCTGCCGGCCGCCGTCGCGCGTCCAGATGCCGGCGACGAGGCCGAACGGCGTGCCGTTGGCCAGCGCCAGCGCTTCGTCTTCGTCGCTGAAGGACATGGCGGCGAGGACGGGTCCGAACACTTCGTCACGGGCGAGGCGGTGGCTGGCGGGCACATCGCGCAGCAGCGTCGGCGCCTGATAGAAGCCGCTTTCCGGCGCTTCGGGAATCACCTCGCCGTGCGCCGCCATGGCGATGCCGTCGTGTTGCACGTCGGAGAGGAAATCCCACACGCGCCGCTGCTGTTTCGCGCTGATCAGCGGCCCGCAGTCGAGATCGGCCTGCGAGGGGCCCACGCGCAATGCTTGAAACGCGCCGCTCAGCCGGTCTAGCAAGGGTTCGTATATAGCGCGGTCGATCAGCACGCGGCTGCCCGCCGAGCAGGTTTGTCCCGCGTTCTGCACGATCGCCGACACCAGCACGGGCAGCGCCGCGTCGAGGTCCGCGTCGGCGAAAACGATTTGCGGCGACTTGCCGCCCAGTTCCAGCGTGACCGGCACGTGATTCTCGGCGGCCATCTGCGTGACGAGCTTGCCGGTTTCCGGCGACCCGGTGAACGAAATGTGATCGATGCCGGCGTGCCGTGCGAGCGCCGCGCCCGCTTCATGCCCGTAGCCGGTGACGATATTCAGCGCGCCGGCAGGCAGACCCGCCTCGGCGGCCAGTTCGGCGACGCGCAACACGGACAGACACGCATCTTCGGCCGGTTTGACAACGCATGCGTTGCCGGTGGCGAGCGCCGCCCCCACGCTGCGGCCGAAAATCTGCATGGGGTAATTCCACGGCACGATATGGCCGGTTACGCCGTGCGGCTCGCGGATCGTGAGCACCGTGTAGCCGGTCTGGTAAGGCAGCGTTTCGCCGTGCAGTTTGTCCGCCGCGCCGGCGTAGAACTCGAAATAGCGGACGAGGGCGGCCGAATCGGCGCGCGCCTGCTTGAGCGGCTTGCCGGTGTCGCGGGCTTCGAGGAGGGCGAGTTCTTCCTGGCGCGCGGCGACCAGCATGGACAGCCGGTACAGCACGCGGCCGCGTTCGGCGGCGCTCGCCTGGCCCCACGCGCCTTCGAAGGCGCGGCGCGCGGCGTGTACGGCGGCGTCGATATCCGCCGCGGTGCCGCGTGCCAGCTGGGTGAAGGGCTGACCGTCCGAGGGATCGAGCACGGCGATCGTCTCGCCGCCTGAGGCGGCGGACCACTCGCCGCCGATGAAGTGTCGGGCTTCTTCCATGCATGCTCCTTGAGGTGTCACGCGGCCGCGTTGCGGTTACGTGGTGTTCACAAACGAGAGGCACAATCGAGAGACGCCAGATGATTATCGCGCCGATCCAACGCGGGGTGCCATCGGCCGATTGGCTATAATGGCGTATTCCGCACTGTCCGGCCGCAGCGCCGGCGCTCGAGGCGAGTTTCACGATGCATGCCGTTCGAGTGGCCGCACCGCGCGCCGTGTTCCGAATTCCATCCTGATCAGAGAGCGCTCATGAGCTTCAATCACGTCCCCGCAGGCAAAGACCTTCCGCAAGATTTCAACGTCATCATCGAAATCCCGGCGCAAAGCGATCCGGTGAAGTACGAAGCGGATAAGGAAACGGGCCTGCTCCACGTCGACCGTTTCATCAGCACGGGCATGCGCTATCCGGCGAATTACGGCTACATTCCGCAAACGCTGTCGGGCGACGGCGATCCGGTCGACGTGCTGGTCATCACGCCGTTCCCGCTGCTGGCTGGCTCGGTGGTGCGTGCCCGCGCACTCGGCATGCTGCAAATGACCGACGAATCCGGCGTCGACGCGAAGCTGGTCGCCGTCGCGCACGACAAGGTCTGCCCGATGACCGCCGACCTGAAGTCGATCGACGACGTCCCGGCGTACCTGAAAGACCAGATCAAGCACTTCTTCGAGCAATACAAGGCGCTCGAGAAGGGCAAGTGGGTGAAGGTCGACGGCTGGGCGGGCATCGACGCCGCGCACAAGGAAATCACCGAAGGCGCGGCGAACTACAAGAAGTAAGCTGCGTCACGTTTGATGGACAGAAAAACCGCGCGAGCCTGCGAAGGCCGCGCGGTTTTTTCATGGCTTGTCGAAACACGAGGGCGTCGCGTGCCGCCTGGTCCCGAGTGTGGACACATGGACGCAGTGCATCGAGAGGATGAACCGAAGCCATTTTTATATCTAGGTGTAAACCCTTGTGAATGGCCGCCTGCCTGCCGCTGGCTAGCACGATGCCAAAGCGGTTGAAACCCAACGTGTAACAAATACGGCCCCGGTTTCGCATGGCATTATTTTTTTGACTGGTCGTTGGCGGCGTAGGCGTCCTTGTCGACATCATCGGGTCGCTGATTACCGCTCTGATAGGTGCTGCCATCCGGCGGCTCCATCAGTGGAGGTCGTGCCGCTCACTCTGATGCGACAGTTGATTGACCTCGGCGACGGCGCATTGACCACTTCGGAGAGAGCTGTTCGAGTTCCTGTCGCATCACTACGAGCATGTCTTCGTAGCCGTTGAGATGAGCTCAACCCCGGTGCTGGCTGCGATGGAAGGCGAGCCGCCAGGCAACCGTGACCGCGACGCAGCCATCATGTAACTACCAGGAAGCGTTCTGCGTATTCGCGCGGGCTTATCTCGAAGCGCCGCACGAAGGCCTTCCTTAACACGTCGACGCTGCGGTAACCGAATCGACGTGCAAGAGTCTCCATCGACCGTTCGCCCAGTTCGAGCGCACGGCAGATTGCTTCGAGCCGAACGTCCTCGACGTACTTTGCGGGCGTCGTTCTCAACTCTCGCTCGAACGTGCGTATCAATGTCCTGACACTTGTGGCCATCTGGTCAGCCAGCATCTCTACCGTCAGGTCCGAATCAAGGTGCTCGCTTATCCAGAGGCACAGCTTGGCCAGCTTTGAGTCAGCAACGTGCTGCGAACGAAGGGAGGCACTGAACTGAGCCTGTCCACCCGGGCGACGCAAAAAGAGAACCAGATTTTTTGCAATTTCCAGCGCAACGCTGTTTCCCAGGTCTTCGCCGACGAGAGCAAGAGCTAAGTCTATCCCTGAAGAAATTCCCGCGGACGTGTACACGTTGTCGTCCTTCACCCATATCGGCGCGGGGTCGACCTGCACCAGGGGGTAGCGCTCGGCAAGGCGAGGGGCCATGGCCCAATGCGTTGTTGCGCGTCGGCCATCTAAAAGCCCCGCGTCAGCGAGGGCGAAGGCGCCAACACATATCGAGCACACCCGCCGTATCGTCGCAGCCCGGGTTGAAATCCAGGCTATGGCAGCGGGGTGTAGCTGCTCGATGGGTTGAAACCCCGTGGCGACCATCAAGGTGTCGATGGGCTTGTTTTCTCTGCGTTCCTGTTCGAGCGTGCGGTGTCCCCGAAGACCAATTCCCGATTCGCTGTCCATGAACACATCAGCTCCCGCGCTGACTAGCTGAAGGTCGTACGGCGCGGGCTGGCCAGCTTGCAGCTCGTTCGCGAATGCGAAGACCTCTGCCGGGCCAATAACGTCGAGAGCGTCAACTGGCGGCAAACCCAGAATGACGACCCGTTTCGTTGACATTCCCGCGCGAAGGTCTTTCGGCTTTGTCCGATTCCTCATGAATGCCTCCTACTTGAGCCGCCGACCAACACGCAATTGTGGCATAAATCATCCAAAAACAGTCATTTACGCCGGATGAGTCGCCGATATTCTGAACCGTCAACTTCACACTTTGGAGGGCGCTCATGATTCTGCCTGTCACTATCGGACAGTTCACTGCTCCGGATTCCGTCTTCACCCGTCAAGCCGCCTTGATCGTCGAGCGTGCCCATTCGCAATCGATGCTGGGGCACGTGCACCGTACGTGGTGGTTCGCCGAGGTCCTTGGCAAGGTCCGAGGACTGAAATACGACCGAGAGGTGGTGTATCTCGCATCACTGCTCCACGACCTGGGGCTTACGGCTGAGTTCGCAGCGGACCAGCGCTTCGAAGTCGATGGCGCCAACGCTGCCAGTCGGATTCTTCTCGCTAACGACTATCCGGAATCGAAAGCGCAACTCGTCTGGGACGGCATCGCGCTGCACTCCAGCGCAGGCATCGCGGAGCGCAGGGAAGCAGAAGTCGCCCTCGTGCATATGGGTGCCCATGTCGATGTGTTTGGGCTCTGGTTCGATGAGATCGCACCCTCGTTTATTGACGACGTGCTTCAACTCTACCCACGAGATGGATTCAAGGTCGCATTTCAGACCGCTTTGGCGGAGGTCGTACGAAAAAAGCCGCATACCGCGACGGGCACCGGACTGGTCGACATTGGCTACCGCCACGTGCACGGCTTCAAGTCCCCAGACGTCTGCGACCTCATCGACCACGCTCCCTTCGAGAGCTGAAGGGTCGTCCGAGGAAGCTCGGCTTGAACTCGTTTGGTCTTCGGGCTGGATGCTCGATGAGAGATAGGGACTCGGTCCATAACCGACTCAATGCGCCCGTCGCGAGCGCGCTCAATTGTTCAAAAGGAAAGTCACCATGAAACAACTCAAATTGCTGGTTACTGCCGCCACTGGTAAAACCGGCGTCCACACGGTTCGTCATCTGCTCGAGGCTGGACATCTCGTTCGCGCTCTGGTGCGCCAAGAGGATGAGCGCAGCGAAGCGCTGAGACAAGCCGGAGCGGAAATCGTCGTAGGAGACCTGCTCGAGCATGACGACGCCATTCGCGCCACTGCCGGGATGGATGGCGCATACCTCTGCTACCCCGTGCGTCCGGGCTTCATTCAAGCTACCGCCTATTTCGCAGACGCCGCACGCCGCGCCGGGCTTGGAGTCGTTGTGAACATGTCGCAAATATCCGCGCGCGAAGACGCAAAAAGCCACGCCGCACGCGACCACTGGATTGCCGAACGCATTCTGGACTGGTCCGGCGTTGCGGCTGTCCACATCCGACCGACCTTCTTTTCGGAGTGGCTGACGTTCCCTTGGGTGCTCGACACGATAGTGCAAGAAGGGAAGATTGCTCTTCCGTACGGAACAGGCCGGCACGCTCCAATTTCGGCAGAGGACCAGGCGCGCTTCATCGCTGCAGTTCTCTCCAATCCTCACGACCATATTGGCAAGAGCTACGAGCTCTGCGGCCCCGTGGAAGTGAGCCAGCAAGAGATTGCCGAGAAATTGAGCAGCATCGTCGGACGACAAATCACCTACAGTCCGACCACCCTCGAAGCGTATCGCGAGCACCTTGAAAAATACGACCTTCCCGAATTCACGATTCAGCACTTCATAGAAGTCGCAGTTGACTACCAGAACAGCGTCTTCGTTGGCGAGGACAGCGTCATCGGACAAGTCACCGGGAAAGCCCCCGAGACCGTTGAAGACTTTGTCCGGGCCAATCGTGAACTGTTCGTGTAGCGCGTGCCTTTGTGTAGTTCGCGACCAATGGTCGGTCGAAAGAACTCGTCAACCCGTTATCGAAAAGGTATGAGCCCCTCGCCGAAACAAACGCCGCCATTCTTCAAGAGGTTACGAGCTGGACCTGACTTCGCGACCGGCCAACCAGAGAAGAGCGGGAATCCAGGTCCTTGCCTTCAAGGTCCGCCCGCTTGCTACGAGCGAAGACATCGAGCAGTAGTGGAGAGCCGCCATATTCCGCACAGAAGTCTCGCGCGCGCTGTTGAATCGAGCGATAGCTTAGCTGGACTTCGGCCTCGCTTTGCAGCAAGTTGTACTCCGGAAGTGTCGTGTGCAGGTCGCGGAGCACGGCCAACGTCGGCGCGTTCAGCACCACGTGTCCGTTGGCAAATATTGCCTCGAGTACGTGCGGCCGCTTATTGCATTTGACGCGCAACGCCTTGATGAAACTGTTGGCCAGCCGCGAAGCTTGCAAAAACGGCAGGGGTGGGAATTCGATTTGATGGGTCTTGCCGCGCGTTCCAAACACGCGCTTCTTTGACCAATGGGCGCGAATATCTCGCACCATTTCAGCCTGCCAAACGTCGAACGCGGCACGGTCGCTCAGATTCGCGGCGTCAAAGTATCCCGGCGCGAGTTGCTTCGCGAACTGCCGGTCGGCCCATTCGTTGAACACTGCCAGTGGGCCATACGGCTCGCCGGTGTACCCCGTCGCGACTCCCCGGGCGCTCTTGGTGTCAACCCCGGCGTGTGTCACTTCCTTCGCGTGACGGAACCATTTTTCGGCCTCGCCAAGGTACTGCTGGTATTCCGCTGCAAGTGCGGCGTTGTCTGCATGCATAGGCTTCTCGTGTCTTAGTGAGGGGGCACGCGTCTGCCCACGCCAGTGATTCGAAAAGGTGCTAACGAACGCAGCGGCGAGAGTTGACGCGTCACGACGCAGTGCCATGCGGACGCACGCAATCGCTGCGGCCATATGGCGCTAATTGAGGTGCACAGAGAGAGTCACCACGGCGCGCAAGGTCTGCCTGCTGGCAAAACGGCGGCTTGGAAAAAACGGGCGCGGAGGTCCTGTCGCTCAGGCAGCGAAACTGTTAGGAAATCGACGACATCGATTGTCCACGGCATCTGTCCTCTGTTTGATATTCCTAGAGATTCTAGGCGGCCTTGAAACTCGGCAACAAGTAAAAAAGTGATAAACGACACCTTGTAAATCGCGGGTGGAGGCCGGCCGCCGACGATGTTAACCCGCTTCGGGGTGCCGTGTTGCGCCACGTCGACTTGAACATCCGTTCGGCAACTCGGGCGAACGGTCATCGGCCTTGGGGCGAACGGCTTGAAACAAGGTGTAAATTCACGGAGTAGCAGCAGAGTCAAAATTCATGAGACGGATGCACCCATGGAATCTGAAGATAAAGATGAGCTCTTGGAGACCCGATTGATTCGGGTCCGTGGCCAGGTGCAGGGCGTGGGTTATCGGGAGGCCTGTGTACGACGGTCGAGACAACTGGGCGTCACCGGCTGGGTCCGCAACCGTATGGACGGCTCGGTGGAGGTGATGCTGCAGGGTTCGCCGGAGCAGTTGGCGGTCATGTGCGCCTGGCTCGGTGAGGGCATGTCGGCAGCGCTCGTCGATGAGCTCGAGGTAACCGAAATTCCGCCACCGTTTGCCCGCTTTGACAACTTCGAGCGGCTGCCCACGTTGTAGGTGCAAGGTCGCCAGGGCCGCACGCGCCGCGTGAGCCTTTCTAAAGCCTCGGCTGTAAGATTCGCGGCATCGCCTGCCCGCCAAAGTTTTTGAGTGGAAAGTAGGCGCGGTGTGTCTCGACGTCTATCGTCACGACGTGCGTCCCGAGGCGGGATTTGAGGCGGTGATGACGCGGGCTGAGCGAGGACGAACTGCTGAACGAAATGAGCCAAATGCTTGACTCGCTGCTCGCGCATTTCGCTGCGGTGGAAAAGAGCGCAGCCACGCGACGGAGGTGAACGGACTTCTGAACGATTCCGTAGTAGTTTTCTCCGTTCAGTATCCGTTGCCAATCGCTATGGGAAACCCGGCGTCGTAGCCGCACCGCTTGCGCGATTTGGACCACCGGTCTGGGGTAACGCCGCCGAGGTATCGGCACACCGCTGAACATTCAATCGCAAGCTGAAGCATTCGGAGTTTCAAGTGCAACAAAGTCAACCGGTGCCGGACAACGAAATGAGCAATCAGCGCATTCAGGCGGTCGAGTCGGTCACCATTGGCCAGGCGCTTTGGTACTGGCTCAAGCTAGGCTTTATCAGCTTCGGAGGTCCGGCCGGGCAGATTGCCATCATGCACCAGGACCTGGTCGAACGAAAACGCTGGATTTCCGAGAAGCGATTCCTGCATGCATTGAACTATTGCATGGTACTTCCCGGACCAGAGGCGCAGCAACTCGCCACCTACATCGGTTGGCTGATGCATCGCACGTGGGGTGGCGTGATTGCAGGAGGCCTCTTCGTCCTGCCGTCGCTTTTCATCCTGATAGGACTATCCTGGGTCTACATGGCTTTCGGCAGTGTTCCGGCTGTGGCAGGCGTGCTTTACGGCATCAAGCCGGCGGTCACGGCGATTGTCGTCTTCGCCGCGTACAGGATCGGCTCTCGCGCACTGAAGAATGCGTGGCTGTGGTCGATTGCGGCGGCCGCGTTCGTCGCTATCTTCGTTGCCAATGTCCCGTTTCCTCTCATCGTCCTGGTCGCCGGGATCGTCGGTCACTTTGGAGGCAAGTACGCTCCGTCCAGATTCGTTGTTGGTGGAGGGCACAAGGGCGGTGACAAGGCGTTCGGTCCCGCACTCCTTGACGACGACACACCCACTCCCCGTCACGCGCTCTTCACATGGAAGCGATTCACTGTCGTGCTTGCTGCCTTCATGCTTATATGGCTCGCGGCCATCGCGGTACTTTCGCTTGTGTACGGCTGGACGGGAACACTCACGCAAATGGCCTGGTTCTTCACGAAAGCCGCCCTGCTAACTTTCGGGGGCGCGTATGCGGTGTTGCCGTACGTCTACCAGGGTGCCGTCGATAACTACCACTGGTTGACCGGACTGCAGATGATAGATGGCCTGGCGCTCGGCGAGACCACGCCTGGACCGCTCATCATGGTGGTTTCCTTCGTTGGTTTCGTTGGCGGCTGGACCAAGGCAGTGTTCGGACCGGACGCAATAATGGCCTCTGCTGTCGTCGCGTCCATCGTCGTAACGTTCTTTACGTTCCTGCCGTCTTTCCTGTTCATTCTGCTCGGCGGTCCCTTCATCGAAACGACCCACGGTAATCTGAAATTTACTGCGCCGTTGACAGCCATCACTTCCGCTGTGGTTGGCGTCATCGTGAACCTTGCCGTGTTCTTCGCCCTTCACGTGTTGTGGCCGCATGGCATGCATGGTGGATTCGAATGGCCCTCGCTGCTTATAGGTGTGGCTGCCGGTATCGCGCTGTTCCGGTTCAAGGTCGGGGTAATACCGGTCGTGCTGACATGCGGTGTAATCGGCCTCGCGCTGAGACTGTTCGTTTTTTGAGGCGCTTTTTACCAGCACCAGTCGCCGATGCTGCTTACGCTGCCGCACGCCAATAGAAGATCAAATAGCCTTTTACTGCAGGCTGCGACCACGAGCAGTGCCCTTGGCGAGACGCCTGCGGCACCCGGCTGCCACGAACGAAACAATACCCCTACCCCCTATGGTAGACTGCAAACCACAATATACCCCATGGGGGTATCGGGAGAGCACGATGAGTCATACGGTTCAAGAAAAGCAAAGACTTCTCAACAGGGTTCGCCGTATCAAGGGGCAGGTTGAGGCCATCGAACGGGCGCTTGAGGAAGAGCATGGTTGTTCGGATGTCCTGCAGCGGATTACGAGTTGTCGTGGAGCGATGAACGGCCTGCTTGCCGTGGTGCTGGAGGACCACATCAGGAACCACCTTGTCGATGCGAACGACGGCGAAGAGCTGGCCGGCAGTGCGACTGAACAGCTCATCGAGGTTGTTCACAGCTATTTCAAGTAGGTTTCGAAATGAATGATTTCAAAGACGCCGCATTCGGCGCAGGACATGACCATATCTTTCTGGGTGCCGGTCATGAAAAGAACGAACGAAAGACATGGGCTGTGATTGCGCTGTGCAGCGCGATGATGCTCGTTGAAATCGTTGGCGGCAGTATGTTCGGCTCGCTTGCGCTTGTCGCCGACGGCCTGCATATGTCGACGCATGCTGGAGCAATGCTGATTGCAGCGCTGGCGTACACCTACGCGCGCAAGTACGCCACCGACTCCCGCTTCGTGTTCGGTACCGGCAAGCTCGGTGACCTTGCAGGGTTCACGAGCGCCATCGTGCTTGCGATGATTGCAGTGCTGATTGGCTACGAGGCGATGTCGCGTTTTCTGTCGCCGGTACCCATTCACTTCGGCGAAGCGATTCCTATCGCGGTGGTCGGCCTGCTAGTCAACCTGGCAAGCGTGTGGCTGCTGAGCGGCGGTGACCACGGCCATAGCCATGGTCATGGTCATGAGCATGGTCACGACGACCACGCTCATGAAAACGAGGTGCGAAAGATTTTTGCGCCGTCCGGTGTGTTTGCCGTTTCCATCTTCGAAGATGGGGTGCCACCCGTTTTCCGCATTACACCGGCGACGCAGGGTTCACGACTGGACGCTTCAGCGGTGTCCGTTACGACGGTACGGCCCGATGGGACGCAACAGGTATTCGCGCTGGCGGATCGTGGCGGCTATCTGGAATCGAAGGAACACATTCCCGAGCCGCATGCTTTCAAGGCCATCGTGCGGATGCCGGACGGCGAACACGAAGTCGAGTTCGAAGAGCATGAGCACGGCCACGACGCGCATGAGGCTGCGACCCGGGATCACAACATCCGGTCAGCCTATATTCATGTCATGGCTGATGCGGCGGTCTCGGTGCTGGCCATCATCGGTCTGGTGCTGGCGCGCGCGTTCGGCTGGCTGTGGATGGACCCCCTGGCGGGCGTGATTGGTGCGCTGGTGATTGCAAACTGGTCATACGGCTTGATGCGAGACACGGGCGCAATCCTGCTCGACATGAACTCCGATCGACGTATGGCAGAGAACGTGCGTCATGCTATTGAGGACCGTGGCGACAAGGTCGTCGACCTGCACGTATGGCGCGTGGGTCCAGGTCACATGAGTGCGGTGGTGTCGGTGGCAACAGGTGAACCCCAACGAGATTCGCGTTTCTATCATGCAGTACTCGAGCGCTTCAAGGGGCTGTCGCATGTCACCGTTGAAGTGCGACCTTCGCAGGCGGCGGCCTGACCCATGCTCTTTCGATGGTAAGACCAGCTTATCCGTTGGGTGTTTTCTTACTGCGATATCGCAAGCCCATTCCCATCATTCTTGGCGTGCTCGCCGCGACGACAATCCGCAAACGAAGAGCGTCGCCGCCTCGCGATAGCGCCGGACCGGTCAGAAATTTGGCACGGCCCCGCCAGTGAGCCATACCGCGTATTACAAACGGTTACCGGAGAGACTACTCGGTTTCACCGAGCACTTTCCGCGCCGTCTACGATGTTGTGCCGGACCCTTTCAGGCGGTCCGCATAATCTGAATGGAAAAGCACCATGAAACGCGTATTGGTTTTAACCGCGCTGGGAGTTTCCCTGGGATGTGCATCCAGCTCGGCACTGGCTCACGCGGACATCGGCGTCTTTCTTGGCGTGCCCGGCCCAGTCTACGCGGCACCGCCTCCGGTCGTCTATCAACCGCCTCCGGTTGTCTACCAATCGCCGCCCGTCGTCTACGCGCCAGTACCGGCCTATGGCTACGGATATCAGGACGAATACCGGGAGGAGCGGCGTTGGCATGACAATGGCCGGCATCGTGGTTGGTACAAGCACCACCATGACGATGACGATGACTGATGCATCGTTGTGGCGGGCTCAGTGATAGAGCTCGTATCGTGGAAGCGATAACGCCGCAATATCATTGTCTGAATACTCTGTCGCCAAGCACGATTTTATGCATGTTCGAGGGGTAGACCCACTGAAGCGCTTGGCATTCGATAAGCTTCATGAACGCCGGTGGTCCGCTGCAGATTACATGTGAGTTCGCGTGGGTGGGGCTCAATGCGTGAGCCGTAGCGTTCGCAATCTGCGCCTCGCTTAGACCGATTCGGTGGTTAACCTGAGCATGGTCGCGAAGTTCGTCCAAATCCGTCCGGAAGACAGCTCGCTCGGGTGTTCTAGCGAAATTGTGAATTTCCAGGCAGCATCCCGCCCCTGATGCGATATGCCTTGCCACACCTGCGATCGCTTTGACTCCAACGCCAGCTGAGAACAGGATGTAGCGCGCGCTTTGGTCTATGACAACGGCAGTGTCTCGCGGAACGCCTACGTAAATTTCGTCTCCTCGGTTCCACGGGAATTCTGAACTTGCTCGTGCCGTCTCGCTATCGTCCTCTTGCCGGATTCCCAGTAAAAACGCGTCACGTCGTGAAGGAGCGTGCCATAGCGGGTGCGACCGCACGGCTCGGCTTCCATTGCCTCGAGCGAGGTCGACTATCGCTCCGTCTTCGAACGACGGTAGTTCCAACCGGTGCTTTATCTGCAATTCGACTGCGTGATAACCCTGGGCGAGTGGCCACTTCCGAGTCACAATCGCTGCAATCATCTTGTCGTCCATATTTGCTCCATTACGAACTGCGAAGGATGGGAGGGTGCTCCAGATGACATTGCAGAATTGCGGCCGACCCGAAGCTTTATGTTCAGCCGGACTCAGGGTAGGGCGCGTCTATGTTGACCGCAAGATGCGATAGTTGAATGCCGTCTATATGACATCCTTGATAATCATTCGTGTGCTGGCTGCTACTGCTTGCAGTCTACGGCGCCTTTCTCGCACAAGGGACGGCCGCCGCCGGCGCCACGCAGAATCAGGCGGGACGACCGCGCATCCTCTTTGCTCTCAAACATCCGATCGATGTGACTCGCTAAGGATAACTACGGGAAGATTGTCATGCTCCTTAGCAACCTACGCTTCAAGTATTGCGTCGAGGGCTGCGATGGATAGTGACGTCGTGCCGCATATCCAGGGCCGGGCGGTTCTCCGGCCGGCCTTTTGTCGTCCGCGAAAGGCGTTTTTTCCGGGCCGCTTCTTCGGGTTAGCCCAAATTCAACGCCGCTGTGGGGCAGTATTAGAATTAGTGATACTAGGTCGTAACATGCTGTTTTTCTGAATTCGTCACCATAAACTGGTTTCCAAGGTGCTCTTCACTTGAGCACCAGAACGAGAGACAGGAGACGATTGTGAACAGACACATATTGCTGGAGGACTTACCGCTTCGCCCCTTCCACGTGGGAGTTGCCTTCAGCGGAACGGGCGGGCAGTTCAGTGATGGTTTCGTCTTGGGAATTATCGGAATTGCCGTCACCATGGCTGCCGGTCCGCTTCATCTCGATGCCCTATGGATGGGACTGCTTGGGGCGGCGTCGCTTGCAGGGCTCTTCTTTGGCAGCATGCTGGCGGGCCCGATTGCGGACAAATACGGCCGTCGGACGATTTTTGCGTTCGACATGCTGCTCTTCGCGGTGGTCTCCGCTGCCCAGTATTTCGTGACGTCGCCCGAGCAGTTGCTGGTCTTGCGCCTCGTGCTCGGGTTCATTCTCGGCGCCGACTACGTGGTAAGCAAATCCCTTGTGACGGAATATTCGCCTCGTCGCTATCGTGGACGTCTGCTTAGCGTGCTCGCGGCGGCGTGGGCCGCCGGGTACGTCGGTGCCTACCTGGCCGGCTTCGCGATGCGGGATATCGGCCCTGACGCATGGCGCCTCATGCTGGCGGCAAGCGGAGTTCCGGCCCTGCTGATTCTTCCGTTCCGGCTCATCGTGCCCGAATCGCCGATGTGGCTGATGAAGCGTGGTCGCGGCGATGAAGCGCTTGCCATCATCCATCGCAAGTTCGGCCCAGAGGTCATGCTTTCGAAGCAGACCGTGGCGCCTCAACAATCACGCGGCGCCTGGTCGGAACTGTTCTCACCGCGTTGGCGCAAGAACACTATCGTTGGCTGCGTCTTCTACACGTGCCAAGTCATTCCTTACTTTGCGTTGGGCACCTTTTCACCGAAGGTTCTTGAGGCGCTGCAAGTAAAAGACAAGTTCGTGGGCGGCCTCGTCTACAACATCCTGCTCTTTGCCGGCGCAGTGATTGGCCTGCTGCTTATCGATAAGCTCTCCCGTCGCATGTTCCTCATCGGGACCTTCTACTTTGCGGCGCTTGCCTTGGCTGTGCTCGCGTACGCCAGCTTTGGACCCATCGGCACGATGCTGGCGTTCGGGCTCTTCGCATGCATTCTGTCAGCCGCAGCAAACCTCGAATTCGTCTATCCGCCCGAACTCTTCCCGACCCACCTTCGAGCATCCGGCGTCGGCTTGGCCGTCGCCTCAAGCCGTTTCGGTTCGGCCATCAGCACATTCCTGCTGCCGCTCGCAGTGCAGCACGTTGGCATTCACGCTCCGTTAGGTGTCTGTGTTGCGGTGCTGCTTATCGGCGGAGTCTTCTGCCATGTGCTGGCTCCGGAAACGGGTGGGGAAAACCTCTCGGACGTAAAGTCCGATGCTGCGGGCGAAGACCAACCGATAGCTGAGGAGCGACATGACGTATCCATCGCCACCTCAGCGTTGAGACGCAGCAAAACACGGTTCTGATTGCCCATAGAGAATGGCGGTCCGGACACGCGAACACAGGACAGTACGCTCTTATCAGGACGCGCCATGTCGCCAATCAAACCCATCGATATGCATGCAGTACAGGTCTTTGTCGCCGTCGCCGAAGAGGGAAGCATGTCGTCGGCGGCAGCCAGGCTGGGTATATCTCAATCAGGCGTGTCGCAAATCATTCGGCAACTCGAGGAAGAATTGGGCGTCGTCCTTGTCAACCGCACGACTAGGCCGCTGGCGCTAACACCCTTTGGCATCGCACTTCGAAATCGAGGCGCCGTTTTAAGCGAAGAGATTGCGAATCTGAAGGCGCAGGTCGTAGAAGCCGGACGAGGCATCAAGCCGGACTTGCGTATCGGGCTGGTCGACTCGTTTGCGTCTACTTGCGGCTCAGTATTTACAAAGAACTTGCTGGGAAAAGTTTCGCAGCTGTCGATACGTACCGGGTTGAGTCCCCAGCAGGGAGAAGCGCTTCTGCGGCGTGACCTCGACCTGATTGTCACGAGCGACCCGTTAATGGATGCGAATGACGTGGTTCGGTATCGACTTTTTTCGGAGCGCTACTTCGTCATAACGCCGAAGGCACTCAGGAGACCCGTGCGAACCGTCGAGGATGTACGAGCGCTTGGCAACAGCTTGCCCATTGTTCGATTCAATCGCACTTCACAGGTTGGGATGCAGATTGAGCGATATTTGCGACGAATTGAAGTGCGGCTTCCGAACCGGCTTGAACTGGACAACGCCGATGCGTTGACCTCGATGGTTGCGGAAGGAATTGGATGGGCCATCACGTCCCCAATGTGCCATCTTCAGGGGGTGACGCATGCAGGCAACGTCGCTATCCATGTGGTTGAAAAGTTGGGTCTCGAGCGTTCTCTTTACCTGGTGGCGCGAAGGGACGAATACAACGCATTTTTTGATGACGCGTGCGATACCGCGCGCGAGGTCATTGAAACGTCATTCTTGCCGAGGCTGAAAGCCTTAGGCGGAGAAATAGAGAAACTTATTACCGTTGGCGAAAGGAATTCTTATGAATAAGCTTACTCAAGGTGAACAGCGAGTCGAACGTGACTATGTCGGTGAAGTCACCATTCCAGGCGACAAGCTGTATGGAGTCAACACGGTTCGCGGAGTTGACAACCTCACGGTTTCGTCTCTGAACATCGCCCACTACGCGCAGTTCCGAGACGCTTTCGCCCAGGTCAAGTGGGCTGCGGCTCTGGCCAACTGCGATAACGCGGTCCTGACCAAAGAGCAATGCCAGGCCATCGTCAAAGCGTGCCAGGAAGTCATCGAGGGGCACTTTGACGCTTCGTTCGTGATCGACCTGATGGAGGGGTCGGGCGGGACATCCACCAACATGAACTTCAACGAGGTCATCGCCAATCGCGCCCAGCAGCTTTTGGGTCGCGCTGCCGGAAACTATGAAGTGATTCATCCGAATGACCACGTCAACCTGTCCCAATCTACGAACGATGTCTATCCGGCGGCGTTGAAAATTGCGACGTACGCAATGCTCGACCCATTGATCGAAGAGCTCACGCAACTTGCTGCCCTGTTTGATAGCAAAGCCACCGAGTTCGCTGACATACTGCATCTCGGTAGGACTTGCCTGCAGGACGCTCAGCCCATGCGTCTGGGTCAACTGTTCGGAGGCTACGCGTCTCTGACACAGCGTTTGGCAGAGGAGCTCATTGCGGTCCGGCATAAGCTCCGAACACTTCCTTTGGGTGGCACCGCAATTGGAACCGGCTTCGGCGCGCCCGCCGGTTACCGTGCCGCTGTGTACGCGCACCTTCGCGACATCACCGGAGTCGACTATCACGCGCCAACGAATCCGTTCGATGCAATGCAGAACATGGATGTGTTCTCACGCGTTTCGGCTGAACTTCGCACGTGTGCTGTTTCTCTCGCGAAAATCGCATCCGACCTGACGGTCCTGTCGTCGGGTCCTGTTGGCGGCCTTGGAGAGCTGAAGCTGCCGGAAGCGCAGGCCGGGTCATCCATCATGCCGGGTAAGGTGAATCCTGTCCTGCCGATGGCGATGATTCAGCTGAGCTTCGCGGTTGTTGGAAATGACGTTGCAGTTGCGCAGGCAGTGCAGTACGGCGAACTGGAAATCAACCATTTCGAGCCCGTGGTCGCGTCGCGCGTTTTCGACAGCATTGCGCTGCTCACAAACGGCATTCAGCGCTTCTCGCAGAAGTGCGTCAAGGACATCAAGGCTGATATTGCGCGCAACGAGCAGCATTTGATGGAATCCATGGCGGTTGCTACGGCACTGGTTCCGAAGATTGGCTACGCTCGTGTAAGCAAGCTTGCGCGCCAATCCGTGGTCGAAGGCCGCTCTCTGGTCTCGATTCTGGACGAGTCCGGACTGCTTTCCAAGGAAGACACCTTCGCGGCAATTCGCAAGGCGTCGTATCCTGTGTTTGACGCGTAAGCGTTCGCTGCGAGCGAGCCGGCCTGGAGCCGTTGCGGGTCCGCTCGCTTTTGGTTAAAGATAGACGACAGCATGCTAGGAAAAGACGAGCTACTGAATCTCCTGGAACAAAGGGAGATACCATTTTTCTGCGAGGAGCATGATTCGGTGCTTAATATGGCCGAGTCTGAAAAGCTGACGCTTTCGCTGGAAGGAGCACGCTGTAAAAACCTGCTCCTCCAAGATAAGAAGGGCCGGTACTTTCTCGTAGTGACGGCCGCCACCAAATCGCTTGACCTGTCCGCGGTCGCCGAAGCTCTGGGTAGCAAACGGCTTTCGTTCGCGTCCGCAGACAAGCTCTTCGAATTGCTGGGAATACGGACTGGCTCTCTGAGCCCCCTCGCGTTGGTCAATGATGATGCCAGGTGTGTTCGACTTGTCATCGACTCAGGGCTGGCCCGGGAGTCAACGTTTCTGTTTCACCCGCTTGAGAACAATGCAAGCGTGTCGCTTTCCCGAGCAGCATTGGATGACTTTCTCGCGAGCGTAGACCACCCTGTAGATTGGCGGGACCTCGCTGGATTTGCAACCAACACCCTGTCCGCCGCAGCCTGGGCAACACTGCCGGTCCCGGATATGTGCGCCGACGCGCCACGTATAAGAGACGAAGTGTAGAACCGACTACTGCTATCTCTGTGCGCCAGATGAAGGAAGTGCTTGCGCTTATCAAGCGTCTTCGTGACCAGGCACCCGAACCCGCAATCGAACCGGTCTTACGTTCGTGCCACAATACGCGCGTCGGCACGCCTACATGAAAGGGGACAGGCTTGAGCAAGAGCGCCGCGGCGACCACCGAGACATGGCATATGGACGACGCTACTGCGGGCGTGTGGATTCGCGCAGCCCATCTCGGTCGGAAGATAAAGGTCGAGAAGGGCAGCATGATTTATCGTCAGGGCGAACTCGGCTTTACCTTTTACTTTCTGCTTTCAGGCCGTATTCAGGTCTCGATTTTTCAAAGCGATGGCGCCGAGTTCATGCTTGAAATGATGGGGCCATGGGCGATGTTTGGCGAGTCCCCTGCAATGGACGGTTTTCCGCGCATTGCGACAGCCATCGCAGCTGAGGATTCGGAACTGATTGAGTTCGACATCAGGGTTATCACAGGCGTCATTCCGTCCTGCCCGGAGCTTGCCATCTCCCTCATGCGCATTGTTGCGCTCAAGCAGCGGATCCTGGCCTCCCGCATTCAATACCTTGCACTTCCGAAGCCGGAGATGAGAATCGGGGAACTACTGGGGCGGCTGGCAGAGCTGTACGGCGAGAAGCGCGAGAACGGGACGCTGATATCCATCCCTCTGACGCACGAGCAAATCGCCGCAATGACGGGCGCGACCCGCGTCACTGTCACACGCGCATTGAAGCGGTTGACGACGCTCGGCGCGATTGAGCTCCGGCAGCGTCGCATCTGGGTGCTCGATTCGTCCAAACTTCTCGGCTGATTTGGTAACTCGCTATACAGACTGCAGCCTTGTCGGTCACTTAAAGTGGTCACGTTGGAATCAATTTCCCGTACTACTCCAGTTGATTGAAGGACTGCCATGAGCAAAATCGAGCGCCTGCGTCTTCCTGACGATGACGCAACCTTCGGAAGCAATCGAATTTTCGACCTGTTCCAGTATTCGCCGGCCGTGACGGCCAAAGGGCTGGTGTTTATCGCCGGGCAAATCGGGCTGCGCGCCGACGGGTTGATTCCGGAGGACCCGAAGGAGCAATTCGACGTCGCATTCAAGCGCATCGAAGCCGTGCTCAAGCATATGGACCTCGATTTCACGGATGTCGTCGAGCTTGTTTCCTATCACGTCGATGTTGGCTCACAACTCGCCACCTTCCGCGAGGTAAAAGAGCAATACATCCGCTCCGACTTCCCGGCATGGACCATTCTCGGTATCGCCGCGCTGGCTCGCCCTGAGCTTATCGTCGAAATCAAGGTCGTCGCTGCGACCCGCAAGTAATTTTCACGCCGGAGCAGAAGATTCTCTTTGCTGGTGACTTCGTGGAATACCAGTCGACTCCCTTTGCGGCGATGCCTAGTTCCGCGCGTGGCCCATACTTTGGAATGCCACCTAATATCATGAGTACTCGAGTAAAAACTGACGGATTCGCCTTCGTAGAATTCGTCTCGTCCCGACCGATGGAGCTCGTCGATCTCTTCGAGAAACTTGGCTTCTGTCTTCGCGGTAAGTCCAGGAGCGGCATGCTCCTGATGACGCAAGGCGCGGCCGCGTTCATCGTTAATGGGAATCCGAACGCGTTCGAGTCCCGGCATGGTGCGTCAGTGAGGGCGATTGGCATTCGCGTCAACAACGCACAGGCTGCACGCGAGCAGGCAGTGGCCGGCGGTGCGGTTAGCGCCTCTGCCGAAAAGGAAGGAACGTTTGTCCTCGACACGCCGACGATTCTCGGTATCGGAGACAGTCTCGTGTACTTTGTTGACAGCGACTTCCGCGAAATCTTCTCGCTTCCGGTTGAAGCCCGAAACACGCAGGAAGGTGACGCCAATATCCTGGCCGTCGACCATACGTCGAATATTGTCCACCCCAAGAACCTAGATTTGTGGGCCAACTTCTACCGCGACACGTTCGGCTTCGCGGAGAAGCAGTATCTCGAAGTCAAAGGGCACATGTCCGGAATGCGTGCGCGCTCAATGGTGAGCCCGTGCGGCCGCGTGTCGATTCCGGTGGCAGCTGCCGCCCATGACCAACCTGGCGTGCTCAACCAGAACGATGAATTCATCCGTGACTACGGTGGCGAAGGGATTCAACACATCGCGCTGCTGACGTCCGACATCGAAGACACCATTCAAAAGCTCAGTGCCGCCGGCGTCGAGTTTATGGCGGCGCCATCGCAGAACTATTACGACGGAATCGATAGACGTCTTCCGGGGCACGGCCTCGACATCAGGCGTCTGACTGAGCGTGGCATCCTGGTCGACGGTAAGGGTCCGCAGAAAATTCTGCTCCAACGCTTCACGAAGCGTCAGATCGGCCCGGTCTTCTTCGAAATTATTGAACGCCGCGGAGAAGACGGATTTGGCGAAGGCAATTTCAAGACGCTGTTCGAATCGCAGGAGAAGGACCAGCAACAACGCGGCTCGCTCAATTGACCGCGCGGCAGGGGCGGCCGTAGTCCCTGCCGCCTACTGCACTCCCAAGAGGCGGCGCAAAGGACGAATCCAATGCATCGCCTGCGGGACTTTGCTAATCGCCTTCGACCCATTCCCTAAACATGGTCGCCGAGAATCTTGAAGGAATGAAGCCACGACGGAGCAGGACATCCGAAAACATTTCCTATCCCGGTACGACGCATGGATGACTGCCGTGGCGAAGAAAGACCTCGACACGATAGCGTCAATCTACGCGAGTGACGCCGTATATCATGCACAAAAGCAGACGTTCGCTTCATTACGTCGTCCCGCCGCGCCGGTGCTCTCGATGCGTTGCGTGCTCTGTCAGCAGCCGTCGCATGGTAGCCAGTAAAATTTGCCCATCTACGGGCTTGCGAAGGAAACCGTCGTAGCTGACGAAGGCGGGTGGACTCGGCTCTCCTGAAACCAGTATGAAGACAACATCGGCTAGTCCGGGAAGAGTGCGCAGTTGGTGACAGAGTTCGCTTCCCGACATCACCGGCATACGCCAGTCGGCAACCACAATGTCCACAGGAAATTCGATGAACATTGCCAATGCTGATTGGCCGTCGCGCGCGCTCCTAACCTCAAACCCATCAGCGGCACAACTGGCGCTCCATGCAGCCAACGTCTCCTCATCATCGTCTACCAGCAATACGCTTGTCATACGCAATTGTCCGAGCCGCCACATGATGTTTGGCAGCCTGATGCTGGCTAAAGTTCACACAAAATCTCGTCGGCACCGCACGCCTGTAGCGCTCGTGTCGTTTCGCATAATGTCCTGTTTAAGCAGCGTAAACGGCTAACGGACGCCGACCGGTCACTCCAGGTAAAAGTGACCAAGACTGCAACCGAAAGTCAGCGAATCGCTACCGACAAAATCGCCTGGAAGCGCGGCGAACTGGAGGACATTCAGTGCGCCGAGCGTAAGGTGCGGGACTCACGCATCTATCCTGAGCATTACGCGCCCGTGATGGTCATGGAAAATGGTCAGCCCGTTGTAAAGACCGCCACTATTTCCAGACCGAAGTTATCGGTCAAACTCCTTCGTTTGGTCGGCTTCTTCAAACTTCTTGCCCAGACCCGTTGGCACGAGAATCAGAGACCGGTCCGTCGAGTCATAGTTTTCGGCCAGCTTGAACGCTTCAGAAATGATCGTTTGCACGTCCTGCCGCAACATGGTCACGTCGAAAGGTAGATTTGCCGCGAATGGGTCCCAGTCGAAGCAGCCGACAACCGCAGACTTCCACGCGTCAGGCGGCAACGTTGACGTGAACTGAACCACCCCTTCAAACGCGGTAATCGAATTCATCAGCAAACCGGCCGGAAGTCGCCCAAGCTTTTCACAGCGAATCGTGAGTGCGCGTTTGGCAGCAGCGGCGTTATATCCACAGCAGTCGATTGCATCTGCAGCAGGCGTCATTTGACGAGCTTCGAAAGCGTCTCTGAATCCTGCGATACGCATCTCAGTCGCATATTCATCCGCGACACCTCCTAGCAAGAGCAACTCGTCTGGCGCCGCGCCGCGTGCTAGCAGCTTGTCAATCAGCACGTCCGTAATAGCTTGAGCGCCTTTGCGGTTATCGGATACGACCGACGGCGCACCGTCACCTGGCAGGTCCAGATTGATGGAAGGGACACCTGCGGCCGAACAGAGCTCGTTCAGTGGTGTCGGGTTACGCACGCCGGCGATAAATAGCAGTTCGACCCGCTGCGAAAGGAGTGTTTCTGTAACGCTCACCTCGACTGCGGGGTCGCGCTGAGTGCCCACAACTATCGGGCAAAGTCCACGACTACGAGCCTGCTCTTCGAAGGTCTCGGCGAGCCCCGCAAAAAAACGGTTCCGATAATGGGGAAGAACCATACCCACGAGACCCGAGCGCGACAGCCGCAGTCCTCGAGCTTTCATGTTGACGTTATACCCAAGCTGACGCGCGCTTTCGAGTATTCGGTTCGCAGTCTCCTCTTTGATTCGATAGCGGACCCAACTGCCGTTCAGCACCATGCTGACCGTAGCCGTCGAAGAACCTGTCGCCTTTGCGACGTCATAAATCGTGGACTTGCGTCCGGGGTTGCTGCTTGCCATCAAGTTGCTCCGAGGGCATTGCGCCGTTATGTCCCGAAAAGGTAGCCGTTTCCCGACAGTACCCAATACCAGGGTTTTTCCGGCTCGACCGAAGTGCTAAATAGATTCAGCATACACCCACCCGAACTGCTAAATGGATTTAGCAACTTTAGCAAGATGCGAAGTCGGGCCTTTAATCACTCATTTAGGGCGTCTGCGTGCCCAGGCGTCTACCGGAGGAGACATGTTCAAGAACATCATCCGCACTTTGGGCGCCGGCGCAGTCGCGCTCGCCTTGACGACGAGTTTTGCATCGGCCTCGCCTGACAAGCCTGTAATCGGTGTCGTTGTGAAGATTGGCGGCATTCCATGGTTCAACGCCATGGAAGCGGGCATCAAGAAGCGCGCTGACCAACTCGGCGTCAAGGCATTCATGGTCGGGCCGACGAGCGCTGACCCTGCGCTCCAGGTACGAGCAATCGAGGACTTGATTGCGCAGCACGTAGACGTCATCGGCGTCGTGCCGAACGACGCACAGGTTCTGGAACCCGTTCTTCAGCGCGCCAGAGCCGCCGGTATCAAGGTCATTACCCATGAGTCACCGAAGCAGCAGAACGTGGACTGGGACTTTGAACTGGCCTCGTCCAAAGGTTTCGGCGAAGCCTACGGAAAACGCCTTGGCGAGGCGCTGGGCGGGAAGGGCGAATACGCCGTTTTCGTCGGTTCGCTGACAGTGCCGCTCCATAACGCCTGGGCGGATGCGGCAATCGCCTACATCAAGGCCAACTATCCCGGGATGACCCTCGTCGGCGATCGCTACGGCGTCGCTGAAGACGTGGACGCGTCGCGCAAAACCGCGCTTGACCTGATGCGCGCTCATCCTAACTTGAAGGGCATCCTTGCGTTCGGCAGTCAGGGCCCGATTGGGGCGGCTCGCGCCGTCGCGGAGCAGCAGGCGAAAGGAAAGGTCCTGGTTCTCGGGCCGTTCTCGCCTGGACAGGGCCGAAAGCTCGTCCACGATGGCGTGTTGAGCGGCGGGTACATGTGGAATCCGGAAGTCGCGGGCGAAGTGTTTGTGACGCTGGGCACGATGCTCGTAAAGGGGCAGCCGATTAAGGACGGCACGAATATTCCGGGTCTGGGTGTTGTTCATCCCGACGGTCACAACCTGATTGTCGACCAACTTGTCGACCTCAACGCCAAAACCGTCGACGACCTCGCAAAGATGGGCCTCTGACCGCAATCCTTTTACCGAACGGGTGAGCGCGGTTGCAGCGCTGCTCACCCGGAAGTTAACGGTACGACACATCTGGTCGCCAGCCAGTCGCGCGCAAGTACCATCGGAGCGTTTCCATGAGTCAACCAGCTTCCATCAACGTCCACCGTTCTCAACGAGGTGATGCGCACATGGCATCGGGCGCGCTCGACGGCGACTGCATGCCACTGCTCAAGCTCGAGAACATTTCCAAAATCTTCGGTGGCGTTAAGGCGCTGCGGGCCGTGAAGTTCGACGTCATGCCCGGAGAAGTTCTCTGCCTTGCGGGCGAGAATGGCTGCGGCAAGAGCACCATCATCAAGATTATCAGTGGGGTCTATCAGCCGGAGCCTGGCGCAGTGATGCTCATGGACGGTGAGTCAATCGAAGGGCTCGACCCGGCCAGGGCCCGTGACCTCGGTATTCAGGTCATCTGGCAAGACCTGGCGCTTTTCCCCGAAATGACTGTCGCGGAAAACATCGCTTTCGAGCAGAACCTGGGGTCTCGTCCGCGTATCGTTAGATACGGAAAGATGAAGGAGGCGGCCCGCCGGATTCTCGAGCGGCTCGGAGTCTCCATCGACCTCAACCGTTCTGTTCGCTCGCTATCAATTGCCCAGCGCCAAGTCGTGGCCATCGCCAGAGCGCTTGTTCGCGACGCACGTCTTGTCTTCATGGACGAGCCGACTGCCTCGCTCAGCCATGCTGAGACCGAAGCTCTGCTGAAAATTGTCCGGCGACTTTCTGCGGACGGAATTGCCGTGGTGTTCGTCAGCCATCGGCTCGCTGAAGTGCTGGACGTCTGCACCCGCGTGACCGTTTTCCGCGATGGACAGTACGTCGGCACCTTTCCCACCGAAGGGATGACGCAAACCCGCCTCACGGAATTGATGACGGGCCGAACTTTCGACTATGAAGTACGCACGACAGACCTGAAGAAAGCGCCGGTTGTACTGGAGGTACAGGGGTTATCGCGAGCCCGTCAATACCATGACGTGTCGTTCAAAGTGCGACGAGGCGAGATTCTTGGCATGACGGGACGCCTTGGCGCAGGAAGAACGGAAGTTGCATTGTCGCTTTTCGGAATGACGCGCCCAGGTGCGGGTTTCATCCAGCTCGACGGAAAAGAGATTTCGCTGCGCACAAATCGTGATGCTATCCAGGCAGGGATAGCCTACGTGTCTGAAGACCGACTCCAACTCGGCCTTGTCCAGCCGCAATCAATCGGAGACAACACGGTCGCGGCGGTGTTGGACAACCTTCTGGATGGCACCCATCTCATTGCTGCCAAAAAAAGAAACGCGCTGATTCAAGACTGGATCCAACAACTGGCCGTGAAAATTGGAAAACCGGACGATGCGGTCTCCACGCTGTCGGGCGGCAACCAGCAGCGCATCGTGCTCGCCAAGTGGCTGGCAACAAACCCGAAGCTCCTTATTCTGGATTCGCCCACCGTCGGCGTCGATGTCGGCGCCCGTGCCGGCATCTTCGCCATCATTCACAAGCTCGCTGCTGAGGGTATGGCCATCTTGCTGATATCGGACGAAATTCCGGAGGTCTACTTCAACTCCGACCGAATTCTGCATATGCGCGACGGCCGCATTGTTAAAGAGTACGTGCCGGGAATGACAACGATGGAACAAATCGAGCGAGACGTCCATGCCTGATTTTCGCAAACTCGGAATCGGTTCGATCGAGGCCCTCCTGATTCTCGTAATCGCCATCATGGTGATTGGCCTCAGCCTTTCAACCTCGACATTCCTTACTCTTCCCAATCTGTTCGACCTGCTCAACCAGAGTTCCGTCAACATCATTTTCGCAGTCGGGCTACTGGTGGTGCTGATTGCTGGTGGCATTGATATCTCATTCGCCGTCGGCGCATCGGTGGTTCAGTACCTCACTGCGTTGACCGTGATGCGACTCGGTGGTGGTAACTGGGCTCTCGGCTTCATCGTGTCCGCGTTTTTCGGATTTCTGCTTGGCTCAATCAACGCCACGATTATCTACAGATTTCGCATTGTTTCAATTGTGGTGACGATTGCCACGTTCAATGTGTTCTTCGGCGGGTTGATGTTTCTCACGGGCGGGGTCTCTATTTACGACCTGCCGGACTGGTGGACGGACAGAGTTTCCCTCATCCATTTCAACACCGCGAGTGGCAATGCGAATCTCGCACTGCCTGTGGCCGTGATGGTCGTCATGGTCATAGCAACATGGTTTCTGCTGCGGCGCACGACAACCGGTCGACAGCTCTACGCAATGGGCGACAACCCCGAGGCGGCGCGCCGCGTGGGGGTCAACATAGGTGCGATGCATTACATCGCCTTTGGATGGCTCGGCATGATGGCCGGCATTGCCGGACTCATGCAAGCCCACTACGTGCAGGAAGTCGTTCCGAACGCATTTTACGGCCGCGAATTGGATGTGCTTGCTGCCGTAGTGCTCGGTGGTGCAAGGTTGGGCGGCGGCCGCGGCACGATTCTCGGCGCCATCCTCGGCATCCTCCTGACCGCCATCACCGCCAACGGCCTGAACTTGCTCGGCATCTCGCCGTACGCGTTCAAGATGATCATCGGAGCCATCATCCTCATCGCCATTACCTTGTCGAGCGGCGGCTTCGCCAAGCTCGTCGGAGCGCGATTCACGTCACAAAGCGTAAAGGCCTCGTCATGAAAATGTCCTCATCTCAACGCGCGCCGCTCGTACCGGCAGACGTCGCCGGGTTGCTTGGGTTTCTCATCCTGGTCGTCGCTGTCCTGAGCTTCGCATCTGACCGCTTTTTCTCGGCGAGCACATTCGTGTCGGTAGCGTTCCAGTTGCCGGAGCTCGGGTTCTTTACGCTGGCCATGCTGATGCCTTTGATTTCCGGCGGCTTCAATCTCTCGGTGACTTTCACCGCGAACATTTCGGGGTTGGCCATGGCGTGGGTGCTGCGTACGTACGGCGGAGCGGACGCCGGCGCTTTAGCCATCATCCTCGGCATCGCTGCCGCGTTGGCCACAGGCGCCGCCGCCGGTTGGGTGATGGGCGCCGTCATTGCGCGTACGGGAGCAAGCCCCATCCTCGTGTCCTTGTCGATGATGATTTTCTTGCGCGGATTGGGGGAGTTCCTCACTCGTGGCGGCGACATCTCCGGGTTCCCGCCGTTTGTGCGCGAAATGGGCAACGGGGTCTTCCTCGGCGTACCGATTCCCCTCCTGATTTTTCTCGGCTGCGCATTACTTTGGCACGTTGTCATGACACGGTCGCGGCTAGGCTTCGCCACACGCATGATTGGGTCGAATCTCGAGGCGACGCGGTACTCCGGCATCGCGACGACACGCGCCGTCACCCGAATTTACATGCTATCGGGATTGATGTGCGGCGTCGCTGGCGTGGTGATGGCCGCCCAGTTCAACTCGGTTCGCGTTGGCCATGGCGAGGCCTTTCTGCTCATTTCCGTGCTTGCGTGCTTCTTGGGTCGCGTGGACCCATTCGGCGGCTTTGGTCGCGTCGTACCGGTCGTGATTGCACTTGTGATTCTGCAGGTTATCGCTTCTGGCCTCAATTTGCTCGGTGCCAACCAACACCTGGCGACTGCGCTGTGGGGCGTGTTCTTGCTTGCTGTGATGCTCTTCCGTTGGGCATGGGCGAAGGGCATTTCGAAAACTTTGGTCCGCAGGCGCGTGACCGCATCTGAAGGAGTTACACAATGAATAAGCTTGGCGTACACGCACTGGTATGGGCTGGCGACCTCACCCCCGAATCGACTCGCAAAGTCTTGAGCCAGACCAAAGCTGCTGGTTTCGACCTGGCTGAACTGTCGTTGCATGGGCCGAAGGTCATGGACCTGGCGCTCACGCGGGATTTGCTGCAAGAGCATGAGTTGGATATCGGTTGCTCGCGCGGTCTCACCTTTGATGCGGACGTGTCCAGCGAGGACTCTGCTACGGTCGCACGCGGGGTTTCGATGCTGGAGGAAGGTATTAGCGTCACGGCAGAGCTGGGTGGAGGCTACTTCGGCGGGATTCTTTACGGTGCGATGGGAAAATACAATGCACCGGTTACCAAGCAAGGCCGTCGTAATGCGATTGATTCGCTCAAGCGCATTGCTGATTTCGCGTTGAAGAAGAACGTGACGCTTGGGCTTGAAGTGGTAAATCGCTACGAGAGCAATTTGCTGAACACCGCTTCGCAGGCGCTTGCCATGATTGACGAGGTCGATGCGCCCAATGTTGTCGTTCACCTCGATACGTATCACATGAACATTGAGGAATCCGATTTTATGCAGCCGGTTCTGCAATGTGGCAAGCGTCTTGGCTACGTTCATATCGGGGAAAGCAATCGCGGCTACCTCGGGTCGGGGACGATCGATTTCTCTCAGTTCTTCCACGCACTCGCCATGATTGACTACAAGGGCGTCGTAACTTTTGAGAGCTTCTCGTCGACGGTCGTCAACGAGCAGTTGTCCAATGCGTTGGCAATCTGGCGCAACTTGTGGGACGACGGTATGGACCTGGCCAAACATGCGCGGGAGTTCATCGCTGGTGGCATCAACGCCGCCGCAAAAGCAAAAACGCACCACTAGGCGCCTACCGGATGAAGTAAGTGTCGCGACAATGGCTCGGCAATCGGGCTTCGGCGAGGATAAGAAGAGTTCTCGCCGACCGTCACTTTTTTGGAGTACCCTGGATTATGTCGACGATTGAAGACCGCTACCTCGGTCGCCTCCACCAGTTAGTTTCTGACGGGCGGCGCTACATCCTCGGTTTGGTTGGTGCGCCGGGTGCAGGCAAATCAACACTGGCGCAAGCAATCCTTGATGCTTTTCCCGGAAAGGCAGTGGTTGTGCCGATGGACGGGTTTCATCTTGCGAATATCGAACTCGCGCGGCTCGGTCGCGCATCCCGCAAAGGTGCGGAAGATACATTTGACAGTGCGGGGTATATTGCACTTCTGAGGCGCCTGCGTGAGCAGCGTCACGACGAAACAATCTACGCTCCCACATTTCGCCGGGAAATTGAAGAACCCATCGCCGGCGCAATCCCTGTGGCGGCTGATATACCGCTTGTAATCACGGAAGGGAATTACCTTCTTCTCGAGCACGGCCATTGGAAAGCTGCGCGACCGTTGCTCGACGAAGTTTGGTATGTCAACGTCGACCCGGACCTGCGACGGCAGCGTCTTGTTACTCGGCATGTTGATTTCGGCCGGGACCAGGCTGCAGCAGAACAATGGGTTCAGAAAACTGACGAAGTGAACGCGACCTTGATTGATTTAACTAGAGAGCGAGCCGATGTTCAATTCCAGTGGTCATCGTAAGGCACATTCAAGGGTTCTAGCACCCCACGAGGCGATGCACCATGTGTTGCCTTCCTCGAGTATCTTTGGATTTCCGGCTGAACATTGATAAAACTTCACGATGGAATCAATCAAGCGCTGGACGTTGAAATGGGCACACGGCGAGGCGGAGGTTCAAGCACTTGGTGGAATGCTTGCGCCGGTGCGCTTTGACCTTGGAGGCGGACGTTCTGTCTCTCCGCTGCACGTTGCTCCCTGGGAGGATGATGCGCACCGACCTGGACTTATGCGCGCGTTGCGCGGGGAATGGCCTTGCCTTCCGTTCGGAATGGTCGACGTACCTACGGATCTGCCGCCCGATTTCCGGATTCGTGATGCCGATGATGACTGGGTTCACGGGTATGGCGCGAATCACATGTGGCAACTGGTGGAGCAAAGCGACCGCATGCTCACGCTTCAAATCGCCTACCCCTCTGACAGCGAGATTGAGAGGCTTGAGCGCAAGATTGAAGTGGAGCCTGACGCACCCGCGCTGGTCGTCTCACTTACCGTCCATGCCCGTCGTGACGTGAATTTGCCGTTCGCCCTTCATCCAACTTTTGCTGTTCCAGTGGGAGGCGTTGAAATCCTCGCTTGTGAGTATCAGGCCATCTACAGCTACCCCGTTCCACTAGAGCCCGGCGTCTCGCGAATTCTGCCGAACAGTACCATCTCGACCTTGAAGGAAATTCCGACCACGCAAGGGCTGATGGACGTGACCCGCCTGCCGTTGCCCGAAACAACCGAAGAGTTGTTGCAAATCGCAGAATGTAAGCCACCGTTTGTGTTGCGGTACCCGGAGCAGCACGCCGATGTATCTCTCGACTGGAATGCGGAAGAGCTTCCCGATGCGTTGCTTTGGATTAGCAACGCTGGGCGTACACACGAACCCTGGTCAGGGCGACACTTCGCTGTAGGGGTGGAACCGGTCAACAGCTTCTTTGACCTCAGCCGGGTGGCGATTCCGCCTGCCGATCATCCGCTCGCCGGCCGCACCGGAATGGTCTTCAAAGCAGGAGTGCCGCGGACCATTACGTACCGTTTGTCGGTGCAGCGCTATGAAGTCTGACTAACGGCTGCGAAGGCGACAACCGACATTGGAACGACTTTGACCGCCAAAGCGAAGGCCAATGCTACGAAACCGCTGAGTTCGGGGTTGAGACCGGACCCCGTGGCATAGGCTTCACCGCAAGAGAGGGTCGGGACCGCTGCACCGGCGAGCCTTTGGCGGCGTTCCGGACAGACAAAAAACCGCGCGAGCCAGCAAAGGCCGCGCGGTTATTTCATGGACTGTCGAAACACGAGGCCGTCGCGCGCCGCCTGGTCTTGAGTGTGGATGCATAGACACAGTGCATCGAGAGGATGAACCGAAGCCATTTTTATATCTAGGCGTAAACCCTTATGATTAGTCGCGTGCATGCATCTGCATGCGCCTGCCTGCCGCTGGCTAGCACGATGCGCTGACGCAGCGCCATTCCGCGTTTCCTTGGAGCACACCGTTCGGATGTTGAATCGCAAGTCCAACCCGTCGTCTTCGCAACGCTGGTCGAACTGGCTGTATGCCGTCGTCAGCGCGATCTACCGCAAGCGGCCGGTATGGATGGTGTCGTTTTCGACGAGCGAAGCCAGTCTGTCCGAAGGCTTGAGGGCGGCGTGCGCGTCGACGGCCATGCTCGCGCTCGGCAACGTGCTGCACGAACCGGCCTTCGCGTGGGCCGCGATCGGCGCGTTCTGGACCTGCCTCGCCGACGCGGCCGGCTCGAACCGCGCCCGCTTTGCGTCGATGATGGGCTTCGCGGTGCTGTCCACGCTGTGCGGTGGCCTGACGGCTTACGCTTCCGGCGCTGGAGCCGTGTTCGCCGCGCTCGCGGTGCTGGTGTTTACGACTCTCGGCGCGTTCGGCAGGATCTGGGGCGCGGCCACTTCGCAGGTGACGATTCTCGCGGCGACCGCATGCGTCGTGATGGTCGACCGGCCGATGCACAGTGTTCGGCAAGGCATGGCGTTTCTCGGCATCTATCTGGTCGGATGTCTGTTTGCCGTGGCGCTGAGCCTGACGGTCTGGCGCATTCATCCGTTTGGCACGAGCCGCTCGACGCTGCGCGCCGTGTACCTGCGGCTCGCCGATATCGCACTGGACAGCGCCCGCCTGCTCGAACGACGCGCGGCACGCGGCGAGTGGGCCACGCATGCCGCGAAATTTCGGGCCGATGCCCGCGCCGCGCTGGAGCGCTCGCGCAAAGTGCTGGCGCGCGTGCCCGCGTCGAGAACGGGCGGCCGTGAAACCTACGATACGCTGCTCGGCTTGCTGACTGACGGCGAAGCGTTGTTCGCGTACCTGATCGCCGTCTCCGGTGCATGTGAACGAGTCCCCGACGACGCATGGCGCGCGAAACGCGCGGCCCGCCTGCTGACAGTCATGGGCGACGTGCTGCGCGGCATCGGCGCGGCCGCCAACGACGCACAGTGGGCGCGTCTCGCCGATCTGCAACTACGTCTGCGGCGTTTTGCGCGGCGGCTCGAAACCGCCTTGATGGAACCCGTGAAGCTGAAGTCCGACTTCGAACTGGTCGACTTCACGCCGGTGCATGCGCAGCCCGAAGGCTGGCGCGACAGCGCCGCGCGGCTCTTCACGCGAATCTGGTCGACGCTCAAGGCCAACCTGTCGGTCGAATCTGTTGGCTTGCGGCATGCGGCGCGTGTCGGCGTGACGACCACCACGGGCTTTCTCGTGATCCGTGCGCTCGGTCTGCCGTTCGGCTACTGGGCCACCATGGCGACGCTGCTGATCTTGCAACCGTCGATTGCCGCGACTTGGCCGCGCAGTATCGAGCGGGCGGCGGGCAGCATTGTCGGCGGCGTGCTGGCGGCGGGTATCGGTTACGCGATCCATTCGCCGCTCGGCATTTCGCTCGCGGTGTTTCCGCTGGTGATGGCGACCATGGCGCTGCGTCCCGTCAGCTACAGCCTCTTCGTGCTGTTCCTTACTCCGACCTTCGTGCTGGTGGCCGACTTCGCGACGCCGGGCGCGAGCGAATTCGCCTATGCGCTCACGCGGCTCGGCAACAACGTGCTCGGCTGCGTGTTGGCGCTGCTGGCCACGTTCTATCTCTGGCCGACGCGCGAAAAGATCGACTATCGCGCGTATCTGGCCGAGGCGGTGCGCGCCAATCTCGCCTATCTGAGGGCCGCGCTGGAATCGCCTCGCCGCAGCGAGAAGGACATGGAGCGCTTGCGCCGCGCCGCCGGTCTGGGCAGCAATAACGCGGAGGAAGCCATTGGCCGGATGCGCCTTGAAAAACTCGAGGACTCGATGGTCGATACCGTCACGCTGACGGTGCTGAGCGTGTTGCGAAGAATGGCCGGCACCGCGACGCAACTGCGCCTGAGTACGAACCGGCGCGACATGCACGATGAACTCGGCGCGTGGGTCGCGACCGTGAGCGCGGACATCGACACCGCGTTGAGTCGAAATTTGCGGCCGGTGCGCCTCGCGCTTCCCGCGCGAGACGGGCTGACCTCACTGGAAGCCGATGCGGTGGGCGAGCTTGCGCTGATGCATCGGCTGCTCAACGAGCGGATGCGCGAGGCGAGGGGATAGCCAAGGCAGTGCAAGTCGGTACGAAGCTCAAGCATCAGGACTTGCTGGTTTGCTCTTCTTGAGCTTGCTCGTCGTCGGCAATCGTTTCGGGCTCAGGCAAAGGCATCACCGATTCGAGCGTACGCATGCCCGCCGCAAGCGCACGCTTTTCGGACGGCGACAGCCGCTTGACCCAATACTCCGCGCGTGACGCGCTTGACCGATCCGTCAATTCGAACGACGCCAGCACCTGCACCGGCTTGCGCGAACGCGTATAGCGCGCGCCCTCGCCACTCACGTGTTTGTCGAAGCGCGCCTGCACATCGACGGCGATGCCTGTGTAGACGCTGCCGTCCGAGCATTCGAGCAGATAGAGAAACCAAGCCATGAATGCGCTTCAGCCTTTGAACGGATTGTGTTCGCGCAGCTCGTCCACATACGCGTGGATGCTGTTCTTTTCGTTGTCGAGAAAGTGGCCGACCGCATCGGCGAAAGCGGGATGCGCGAGCCAGTGCGCCGAACGCGTTACCGTGGGCAGGAAGCCGCGGGCCATCTTGTGCTCGCCTTGGGCGCCGCCTTCGAACGCGCCGAGCTTTTCCTCGATGCAGAATTCGAGCGGCTGGTAGTACGCCGTTTCGAAGTGCAGGCACGGCACGTGTTCGAGCGCGCCCCAATAGCGGCCATACAGTGTGCCGCCGGTTTTCGCGTCGCGCTGATACACCACGAGCGAACTCGCGATCGGCTTGCCTTCGTATTCGGCGATCACGAGCAGCAGGTTCTCCGGCATCGACGCGCCGATCATGCGGAAGAAATCGAGGTTCAGATACGGACTCGAAAAGTGCTCGCGATACGTCTGCCGATAGCACTTGCTGAAGAAACGCCAGTCCGCGTCCTGGATGTCCTCGCCGCGAATCCGGCGCATCGTCACGCCGGCCTCGTGCACTTTACGGCGCTCGGCGCGAATGTTCTTGCGCTTCTTCTGTTCGAGCGTGGAGAGGAAATCGTCGAAGTCGCGATAGCCGTCGTTCAGCCAATGAAACTGCACGCCTTCGCGTTGCATCATGCCCATTTCGGTGAGCGCGTCCGCTTCCGTTTCCGTGGGAAACAGCACGTGCAGCGAAGACACGTCGGCCTGTTCGGCGAACGCCATCAGCGTAGCCGCCAGATGCCTGAGCGCATACGTATCCGCCGACAGCAACCGGTTGCCTTGCACCGGCGTGAACGGCACCGCGCACAACAGCTTCGGGTAATACGGCAAACCGTTGCGCTTGTAGGCGTCGGCCCAGGCCCAGTCGAACACGTACTCGCCGTACGAGTGCCCTTTCAGATACACGGGCGCGGCGGCCACGAGCTTGTCCGTGCGCGGGTCGGTCAGCGTGACGAATTGCGGCGCCCAGCCGCTATCCGCGACCGCGCAGCGGGTCGCATGCAAGGCGCTCAAGAACTCATGCCGCAGAAACGGCGTGGGCTGCGACTGCTGCGCGAGAAGGGCATTCCATTCGGCGGCGTCCACCTCGGAGGGCGACGCCAGAATGCCCGTGCGATAATCAAAGCGTTCCTGGTTCAATCTGTGTGACTGTTCCCAATGAGCGGCGCGGCGCTCTGAGCGCGATGCCGTTCGTTTATCCGATTTGTCCATTCCGTCGAGCTAACCAGCCGCGGTACTCGCAAGCCACGTCGGCTTGCCTGTCGATCCTGCCATGAAGACCCGAATCGCTCTTGCTCAAATCAATGTCACCGTCGGCGACTTCGCCGGCAACGTCGCGAAGATCGTCGCTGCCGCGCGCACCGCGCACAACGATGGTGCGAAGCTGCTGATCGCGCCTGAACTCGCGCTGTCCGGCTATCCGGCCGAAGATCTGCTGCTGCGTCCCGCGTTCTATGCCGCGAGCGCGGCGGCGCTGGCCGACCTCGCTCTCCAACTGAAGCCGTTCGCCGGCCTGCATGTGATCGTCGGCCATCCCCTACGTGATGTTGCGCACAGCGCGGCGCACGGCCATGGTAATGCAAACGCGCCGATCGAGCGCGGCGTGCCGCCGGTCGATACCTTCAACGCGGCCTCGCTGATCGTCGACGGAGAAGTGCGCGGCACCTATCGCAAGCAGGATTTGCCCAACACCGAGGTGTTCGACGAGAAGCGCTACTTCGCGTCCGACCCGCAGCCGTTCGTGTTCGAGCTGGACGGCGTGAAGTACGGCGTGGTGATCTGCGAGGACGCATGGCATGCGTCGGCTGCGCAAATGGCGAAGGCGGCGGGCGCGCAAGTGGTGCTGATTCCGAACGGCTCGCCGTATCACCTGAACAAGGAAGCGGTGCGCTTCGACATTCTGCGCGCGCGGATTCGCGAGACCGAATTGCCGATGGTCTATGTGAACATGGTCGGCGCGCAGGACGAACTGGTGTTCGACGGCGGCTCGTTCGTCCTCGACGCGCAAGGCGAACTGGTCGCGAAGATGGCGCAGTTCGAGGAAGCGACCGCAATCGTCGAATTCGAAGACGGCAAGCCGCTGCCCGCGCCGATCGCGCCGGAGCTGTCGATCGAGGCGCAGGTCTATGCCGCGCTCGTGATGGGCGTGCGCGACTACATCAACAAGAACGGTTTCCCGGGCGCGCTGATCGGCCTGTCCGGCGGCGTGGATTCGGCGCTGGTGCTGGCCGTCGCGTGCGATGCTCTCGGCGCGGACCGGGTGCGCGCGGTGATGATGCCGTCGCGCTACACCGCGGACATTTCCACCACGGACGCCGCCGAGATGGCGCGCCGCGTCGGCGTGCGCTACGACGAAATCGCGATCGCGCCGATGTTCGACGCGTTCCGCGGCTCGCTCGCGCAGGAGTTCGCGGGCCGCGCCGAAGACGCCACCGAAGAAAACATTCAGGCGCGCATTCGCGGCACCCTGCTGATGGCGCTCTCGAACAAGTTCGGCTCGATCGTGCTGACCACCGGCAACAAGAGCGAAATGGCGGTGGGCTACTGCACGTTGTATGGCGACATGGCCGGCGGCTTCGCGGTCATCAAGGACATTGCGAAGACGCTCGTCTACCGGCTGTGCCACTACCGCAACCAGGCCACCACTTTCGACAAGCGGGACGTCATTCCCGAGCGGATTCTGACGCGCGCGCCGTCGGCGGAACTGCGCGAGAACCAGACCGATCAGGACAGCTTGCCGGAGTACGAAGTCCTCGATGCGATCATGCGCATGTACATGGAAGAGGACCGCTCGCTCGCCGAAATCATCGCGGCGGGCTATGCGGTCGAAGACGTCAAACGCGTCACGCGCCTCATCAAGATCAACGAATACAAGCGGCGTCAGGCGCCGATCGGCATTCGCGTCACGCATCGCGCGTTCGGGCGCGACTGGCGTTATCCGATCACGTCGCGCTACACCGAACCGGTGGAGTGAGCCGCGGCGAATGACTGCGGACTAACCCGAAGCGAGTGCCGGATTGCCGCAACGCATCCGGCGCGGCGTAGAATAAAAACATCCATTTCCCTTTCACTCTTCCAGACACGAGACGAGGTTCGCCATGAAGCGCATCACTGCAGTCATCAAACCGTTCAAACTTGACGAAGTGCGCGAGGCGCTCGCTGAAGTCGGCCTCACTGGGCTGACCGTGACCGAGGTCAAAGGCTTCGGCCGTCAGAAAGGCCATACCGAGCTCTATCGTGGTGCAGAGTATGTGGTCGACTTTCTGCCGAAAGTGAAGATCGAAGTGGTGGTGGCGGACAATCAGTGCGACCAGGTGATCGACGCGATCATCGGCGCGGCGCGCACCGGCAAGATCGGCGACGGCAAGATTTTCGTCGCGGACGTCGAGCGCGTGATCCGCATTCGTACGGGTGAAGAAAACGAAGCAGCGGTTTGAAGCACCAGAGTTCGTCGCCTCAAAGCAGGTGTCGAGCGTCGGGATTTGCCAACTGCAGTCAGCCGCACAACCTCAGCCATGAATGCACCGCGCCGGTGCGCTCGGGTGGTGGAAAAACCGTGCGCTCAAATAAAAAACGGTGCGATACCCTTTCGGACATCGCACCGATACGCGCCTCTCGCAGCAGCGTGAAAAAGATTCTCTTGAAGAACTCTTGATTACACCCCGAAGGAAGTCCCTTCGGGGAACACCGTTCGATTAGAACGAGTGTTGAATACCTGCGTACACGCCCGACTGGCTGTGACCCGGCAGCGGGTTGTCCGTGCTGGTTGCCGTACCGGCGTTGTTAGCATTCAGGCCGTAGTTAGCCGTCTTGCTGTTTTGCGTCGTTGCGATCTGGATGTCCAGCAGCGTGCGCTTGGACAGGTTGTACGAGCCGCCGATCGTGTAGATCGTCGCGTTGCCTGCGCCATTGTTGCCGTTCACGTGGTAGACCGCCGCAATCAGCGCTGCAGCCGGCGTTGCTTGCCACGTCACACCGCCCCATTCGTGATCCAGAGTCGTCGGCTGGCCCGGCAGAACGTTCTGCGCACCTGCCGAACGGACAGCCTGGTAAGCAGCCTGAATCTTGAACTGGCCGAGGAAGACGTTCACGAGAGCCGAGTATTCACGCGATGCCGCGAATACGCCGTTGCCGATATTGGCCGTATTGACCGCGCTCGGGTTCGGGCCGTACAGCACGCCGTTAGCCGGATTGCGGATTTCGTCGTAAATACCGCGAATCTGGAACAGCGAGCTCGTGTAGGTAACTTGCGCGCCAGCTTCGCGACCTTGCGGGGTCGTGCCGTTGCCGTTCCAGCTCGTTGCGTTCGACAGCGCGTATTGACCGTAGAAGTCAAAGCCGGCGATCTTCGGCGACTGGTATGCGAAGTTGTTGCTCGATTGCGGCCAGTTGCGGCCACGCACCAGCGATGCCGACGACCAGTTCGATTGACCGAACGGGTCGAAGTCCCACACGCCGTTCGAGATGTACAGCATGCGGCCCATCGTGAACGTACCGTACTGGTCGTTCGACAAGCCGACAGTTGCCCAACGATTGAAGAGACCGCCGCCGCCAGGGCCTGCACCCGTCATGGTGTTGAAGGAGCCTTCCAACTGGAACAGGACCTTGTTGCCGCCACCGATGTCCTCAACGCCCTTCAAGCCCCACAGACTGGTACCCCAGTCGCCGCTTTCTGCGCGCCAGCGGTTCGTGCTGCCAGTTGCCTGGCCAGCCGCGTTCGAGCCTTGCGGAACGCCCGTCATGTATTCGATACCGGCGTCAAGGCGGCCGTACAGCGTCACGCTGCTTTGGGCGTGCGCAACAACACCGGCTGTCATCAGCGCAGCGGCGAGCAAAGCTTTCTTCATCTTCTCCTCCATACCCTGTCAAAAAGTGAAACCCAGTACTGCGAATGGTGCTCGGCCGCGATTTGCGCCGAACAGAAATCGGTACCAGGGAGATTAGCGGGTGGATTGGGTCTCCTGCCGTGACGTGTAGCCTTGGGGCTATCTGGTCGCCATGCCGATCCCTCGCCGACCGGTTCTCCTCTGTGCTTTGAAGTGAAACTACTTTTAATGAACTTTGTTTTGCTACTTTGGTTACTAATTTATCAAAAATACCCTGAACTGGGAGAAGAAATTAGTACCTGCCTTGATCGATGTCTCCAAATTGCAATACGAATGTGCGCGACGACCCGTTACAAGGCCTTCGAAAAACGCGAAAACCCTTATGCGACAAGGGAATCACGGATCGGCGCGGGCAACGTTAAGGATTGCCACTATTGACGCTTTAAATGCGGCAGAGTAGGGCGAAAAGGCGGGAGTTCGAGGCTTGCGGGGCGCGGTTTTCGCGGCGGAAATCGCCGGAATGCACAGGTGAGCGAAACAAAAAAGGCGCTAGTAAGCGCCTTGTAATGCTACTTTGACTACAACCCAAATAGCGGGCTGAATCCGGGGTTTTGTTGAGTTTATTATTTGAGGCTTCCGGACAGGAACTGCTTGAGCCGGTCGCTCTTCGTGTTCCTGAATACTTCGTCGGGATGGCCTTCTTCTTCCACCCGGCCTTGATGCAGAAACATCACGTGATTCGACACGTTGCGCGCAAACGCCATTTCATGCGTGACGACGATCATCGTGCGGCCTTCTTCGGCGAGCGTCTGCATGACCTTGAGCACTTCGCCGACCAGTTCGGGGTCGAGCGCGGAAGTCGGTTCGTCGAACAGCATCACATCCGGATGCATGGCCAGCGCACGCGCGATCGCGACACGCTGCTGCTGCCCGCCCGAAAGATGTGACGGATACTGCTTCTCCAGGCGCGGCGCGAGCCCTACCTTTTCCAGATACTCACGCGCGCGATCTTCGGCTTCCTTGCGCTTCAGACCCAGTACGTTGACGGGCGCCTCGATGATGTTCTCGAGCACGTTCATGTGCGACCACAGGTTGAAGTGCTGGAACACCATCGACAGCCTGGTCCGCACGCGCTGCAACTGCTTCGGGTCCGACACGCGCAACGCGCCGTTCTTGCCAATCTGCGTGCGCACTTCCTCACCGTCGACGAAGATGCGCCCGGCGTTCGGCTGCTCGAGAAAGTTGATACAGCGGAGCATCGTGCTCTTGCCCGAACCGGACGAGCCGATCACGCTGATCACGTCGCCGGCGTTGGCCTTGAGCGACACGCCCTTGAGAACTTCGTTGTCGCCGTACTGTTTGTGAAGCTCGTCGACGAAGAGCTTTTGCTTCTTGGTGGTCATCAGGATCCTTGGGCATGCTTACTTGCGGAGGGCGCGGTGCCCCGGGTTACTTGCCTTGCGGCCGCAGGTAAGCGAGCCAGCGGCGCTCGGCGCGGCGGAACAGCCACACGAGCGCGAAAGAAATGCACAGATAGAGCAGGGCTGCGATGCCGAATGCATTGAACGACTGATACGTCGCGGAGTTCACATCGCGCGCGATCTTGAGAATGTCCGGCACGGTCGCGGTAAACGCGACGGTGGTCGCATGCAGCATCAGGATCACTTCATTGCTGTAGTAGGGCAGCGCGCGGCGCAATGCCGACGGCAGAATCACGCGTCGGTACAGCGTGAACGACGACATGCCATACGCGCGTGCCGCTTCGATCTCGCCGTACGGCGTCGCCTTGATCGCGCCGGCGAAAATCTCGGTGGTGTACGCGCAGGTGTTCAGCGTGAAAGCGAGCAGCGTGCAATGCATGCCGTCGCGGAAGAACGCATTGGTGAGCTCGTGATTGCGAATGACTTCGAGGCTGTACAAGCCGGTGTAGCAGAGCAGCAGTTGCACGTACAGCGGCGTGCCGCGGAAGATGTACGTATACAGCCACACGAGGCGGGAGAGCCACTTCCTCTTCGACACGCGCGCCACCGCGAACGGAATCGACAGGCAGAAGCCGAGCCCGATCGACACCACCAGCAGCCACAGCGTGATCGCGACGCCGGTGATGCGATAGCCGTCGGTGTAGAGATAGTTGCGCCAGTATTCCTGAATGATCTCGATCATAGATCCGCCTTTCGCACGCCGGTCGAGTAACGCTTTTCGAGGTACATCAGCACGAAGTTGGACACTGTGGTGATGACGAGATAGATCGCCCCTGCGAACAGGGTGAAGAAGAAGAACCGCAGCGTGCCTTTGCCCGCGTCCTGCGAAGCCTTGACCACGTCGGCGAGACCGATGATCGACACCAGCGCGGTGGCCTTCACCATCACCTGCCAGTTGTTGCCGATGCCGGGCAGCGCGAAGCGCATCATCTGCGGGAACATCACGCGGGTGAACACCTGCCAGCCCGTCATGCCGTAAGCCGCGCCGGCTTCGAGCTGGCCGCGCGGCACCGCGAGAAACGCGCCGCGGAAGGTCTCGGTGAAGTACGCGCCGTAAATGAAGCCGAGCACCGCGACGCCGGCCACGAAGGGATCGATGTCGATCTGGTCCCAGCCGAGCAGATCGGTCAGGTTGTTCAGCCAGATCTGGATGCTATAGAAGAGCAGAAGCATCAGAACCAGGTCGGGCACGCCGCGCACGAGCGTGGTGTAGACCGTGCCGACGCCGTAGGAGAAACGGTTTTTCGACAGTTTCGCCGCCGCGCCGAGCAGGCCCAGCACGAAAGCGAACGCCAGCGACAACACCGCCAGTTTGACGGTCTGCCAGGTGCCGTTGAGGAGCAGCGGGCCGTAGCCTTGAAGGAACATATGGGGTCCTTGACGATGTGTTTGCGACACACCGCGAAAGACGCGGCCAACTCTGCGCCGCGTTTGCCGCGAGCCTGAGGCTCGCTGTGACCAGCGGCGCACAGCGCACCGCTGTGCAAATCATGACTGCATGGCCGTTGCCGGTCTTGCAGCGCGCTTTTCGACTCTCGTTGTGAAACTGCTTGTGAATCTACTGCCGACTGTATTACGAAGCCTCGTGAAAGCCCATGCGGGCGAGCCCCGAGTTTCGTGGGTGCTGCATTCTGTGCCCGGGTTTAGCGTCCAGACTCGATGCCCGGCTCAATGCCCGGGATAGATGTCGAAGTCGAAGTACTGCTTCTCGAGCTTCCTGAACGTGCCGTCCTGGTGAACCTGCGCCAGCGCCTGGTTGAACATCGCCTTCAACTCGGCGTCGTCCTTGCGCAGGCCGATGGCCGTGCCTTCGCCGATCGTCTTCGGGTCCTTCACTTCCGGGCCCGCCCAGCCGAAGCCTTTGCCGCGCGGCGTCTTCAGGAAACCGGCGTCGGCCTGCACTTCGTCCTGCAAGGCGGCGTCCAGACGCCCCGAAGCGAGGTCGGCGTACACCTGATCCTGATTCTGATAAGGCACCACGGTCACGCCTTTGGGCTCCCACCAGACTTTGGCGTAGGCTTCCTGAGTCGAACCCTGTTCGACGCCGACGCGTTTGCCCTTCAGCGAATCAGGTGTGGGCAGCAGCGGCGAGCCTGCCTTGGCAATCATGCGGGCGGGGGCGTCGAACAGCTTGTCGGAGAAGTCGATCTGCTCGCGGCGCTTGTCCGTGATGGTCAGCGACGACACGATCGCGTCGTACTTCTTGCCCTTCAACGCCGGAATGATGCCGTCGAGATCCTGCTCGACCCACACGCATTTCACGTTCATCTTCGCGCACAGTGCGCGGGTCAGATCGGCGTCGAAGCCGACCACCTGGCCGTTGGGCGCCTTGGATTCGAACGGCGGATAGCTGGCGTCCACCCCGATTCGCACGGTTTTCCACTCTTTCGCCAGCGCGCCGGTGGCCATGACCGTAAGCGCCACGCAGAGTGCGAACTTCTTCATGTTTCTCCTGGGTCAAACTGATCGTCGTGGTGCTTCGATCTCGACGACCGCCGGCTCGTGGCCGGCCGTCGCTATTCTAGGCGGTCAAAATTGTCGCGCCGCTCGGGTTTCTGCTTCGGAGCGCGGCGCGTGCATCCGATGCATCGAGGCAGCCCGGCGCGGGTCTGAAAGCTGCAGCCGACCCACCGCGGCCCGCCATGCCTGGCTCGCCGGTGCGCCTTCGGCGCGCACGCAATCTCGAAAAGCGCGGTATTTTACCCGAACAGGGACGAGGCGCCAGTCCGGGACGCCGGCGGCGGCAAACTGGCGCGCGCGGACGTTGTGCGGGCGCGACGCTGGTGCGTTCTTTCCAGGCCGTGCGAGGCCGGTCGCGCTTGCGGCGGATGCGCGACTCATGTGCGGGGCGTTTGTCGTACCTATGCCGAGGCCGGAATCGCAGCCGCGGTCTTGCACGCGCGGCCGGAACATCGCCCGGACCAGCGCCGGACCGCGCCAACGCCCGATTGCACGGATTTATGGAACGATCCGGTGCACCCGCGCCGATTGTTTAGTGCAGGCCATGCCCATACATTCTCGGCATCGCTATTTACTCACCAGGAGTACTTCCATGTTCGAGATTCGCCGCTCCGAAGAACGCGGTCACGCCAACCACGGCTGGCTCGACTCGTATCACAGCTTCTCGTTTGCCGACTATCGCGATCCCCAGCACGTGCATTTCGGCCCGCTGCGGGTCATCAACGAAGACCGTATCGCCGGCGGTGAGGGCTTCGGCACGCATGGCCATCGCGACATGGAAATCGTCACGTATGTGCTCGAAGGCGCGCTGGCTCACCGCGACAGCATGGGCAATGGCTCGACGATCCGTCCCGGCGACGTGCAGCGCATGAGCGCCGGCACGGGCGTGCAGCACAGCGAGTTCAACGCGTCCCAGGACGAATCGGCGCATCTGCTGCAGATCTGGGTAATACCGCAACGCGCGGGCGATCAGCCCAGCTACGAGGAAAAGCGCTTCGACGCCGCCGACAAGCGCGGCCGCCTGCGCGTGGTCGCGTCGCCCGACGGCCGCGACGGTTCGGTGACGATCCATGCGGATGCGTCGATTTACGCGGCGTTGATCGATGGCGCGGAATCCGCCACGTTCGCGCTGCCCAAAGGACGGCTCGCCTATGTGCACGTGGCGCGCGGCGCGCTGACGGTGAACGGCGAGACGCTCCATGCGGGCGACGCCGCCAAGCTCAGCGACACGGATACGGTGACGCTGGAGAAGGGCGAGAACGCTGAAGTGCTGCTCTTCGAGCTGGGGCAGCTCAACGGCTAAGCCGTGCCCGTTCGGTTGCGTTTTCACTGAAGGAATAGTTGAAGGCGCAACGAGCAAGCCTCACGCATGCATCGCGACGGTCCGCACGCACACACCGCGCCGCATCACGTAGTCAAAAAAACGCCACGGAAGGCCAACCTCCGTGGCGTTTTTGCATCCAGCAGCGCAGACGGCCGCGCGGGCCGCCTGTGCATCGATACCGGGCCGCTTACTGATTGGCCGCCGGCGCCGATGCCGCGCCCTTGCGATGCTCCCAGCGCTCGTGCATCTTTTCGTGACGCGATTCCATCTTCGCAAAGCGCTGCTTGAGCGCCGTGCTGACGGTGGTCTTCTGCTGGTCGTTCAGGCCGTTGTAGAACTTGAGCCAGGCATCCGAGGTTTGCTGACGCAGTTGCGCGTCTTTCTGCTCGACTTGCTGGTGCGCGGCCGCCATGGCGTTCAGATCCAAGATCGGCTGTTGCTGCGCAGCCTTGAACTGGTTCTTGATCTGTTCATGATTGGCGCGCATGGCCTCGTGGTTCTGCTTCATGGTGTCGAGCGCGGCTTGCCACTGCTTTTCCTGATCCGCGTTCAGCTTCAACTGATCGTGGAGCTGGGTCAATTGCTTCATAAAGTGGCCGTGCCAGCCGCCGGGGCCGCCGTGTTCGGCGGGTTGTGCGGCATAGGCGGCGCCCGCGCCGATGGCGAGAGCAGTGGCGGCAACGGCGAGAACGCGCGACATCTTTTTGGTAGACATGTGAGACTCCCTGTAATGGAATAGCCGACGATGCAACCGGTTAAAGTGGACGGCCTGCATTCGGTAAGACACAGCGTAGAGAACTGCGCAGTTCGCTGTGTTACGTGGCAGGATGCGGCTGTTACGGGGGATTACGCACACCTTTCACCGTAACACCCGGTAACCCTTGGGGCCGGTTTGAAATCGAAAACCCATCCTGCTGCGCGTTAAACTTCATCCCATGGCTACTCAAATACTTGTTGTCGACGACGACGTCGAATTGCGCGATCTGCTCCGCGACTATCTGGCCCGCCAGGGCATCGAGGTTTCGGTGCTGCACGACGCGGGCTCGCTCGAGCGCAGGCTCGAACGCGAGCGCCCGGATCTGATCGTGCTCGACCTGATGATGCCGGGTGTCGACGGGCTCACGGCGCTGCGCAAGCTGCGCGCGTCGGGCGACGACATCCCCGTGATCATGCTCACGGCGCGGGCGGACGACGTCGACCGCATCGTCGGGCTGGAACTCGGCGCGGACGACTACCTCGGCAAGCCGTTCAATCCGCGCGAGTTGCTCGCGCGCGTACAGGCGGTGCTGCGCCGCCGCCGCACGCTGCCGTCGGCGGCGGCGCCGGAGCAGCGCGAGCCGTTCAATTTCGGCCGCTTCACGCTGGACTTCCAGTCGCGCACGCTGCATCTGGAAGACAAGCCGCTCACGTTGTCGGGCAGCGAATTCGCGTTGCTGAAGATTTTCGTCAATCACCCCATGCGCACGCTTACGCGCGAGCGCTTGCTCGAACTGCTGCACGGTCCGGAATACGACGGCACCGACCGCGGCATCGACGTGCAGGTCTGGCGTCTGCGCCGCATTCTCGAAACCGATCCGTCCACACCGCGCTTCATTCAGACTGTGCGCGGCCGCGGCTACGTGTTCGTGCCCGACGGCGAACAGCATGCGCCGGCCCATTGATTCGCTGTTCGGGCGGCTAGCGCTGCTAGTCGTCGCGGTGCTGCTGCTGTCGCATTTCGCGTGGTACGCGCTCATGCGCCTAGAGCGCAGTCAACTGCAAACGCGCTACGCGGTCGAGGAAGCGACCTTCCTCGTCGACGCGGTGCGTCAACACGTCGCCCGAACGCCGGATCAGCCATTGCCGTCGCGCGTCAAACTGGTCGACCCGGCGAGCCCTGAAGTGCCGCCGGAGGCCGTGGACATGCCTCCGCCGCTCGAACGCTTCGTCGAAGACGTGCGCGACCGCATGCCGTCGGGCACGCAGGTGCGCGTCGGCCTGCCGGGTCGTCCGCCCACGCTATGGGTGCGCGCCACCTCCGACCGAAGCTGGATCGTCGTACCGGTGCAGCCGTTGCGCACGCCGCGCTCGCTCGACCGCACGGTGCTGTGGCTTGCCATCATTTTCTCGTTCGCAGTGATGGCGGCGCTGTTCGCCGCGTGGGCGCTGCAGCAGCCGTTGCGCTCGCTCGCCCAGGCGGTGGCGCGCTTCGGCCGCGGCTTGCCGGTGCCGCCGGTGCCGGAGCGCGGGCCGCGCGAATTGCGTCAACTCACGCACGGCTTTAATCAGATGGTCCAGGAAGTGGCGCGCACGGAAAACGACCGCGCCGTGATGCTGGCGGGCGTCGCGCACGATCTGAAAACGCCGCTCGCGCGTTTGCGGCTGCGCGCCGAAATGATGGACGAAGTGAAGATGCGCGACGGCGTGGTGCGCGATGTCGATTCCATGACGCATATCGTCGAACAGTTTCTGGTGTTCGCGCACGACGGCGCCGATCGCAGCGAAGCGGTGGAAGTGGACGCGCAGTGCGAGCGGGTGGTGCGCAGCTATCGCGCGGTAGCCTCCGGTGTGGCCACGGTGCAGACGGAACTCAATGCGGGGCCGGCGTTCCTGTTGCCCGCCGCCACGCTCGACCGGATTCTGTCGAACCTGCTCGACAACGCGCATGCCTACGGTGCGCCGCCGATCGTCGTCGCCACGGCGCGTAGCTCGCAGGGCTTCACCTTGTCGGTGAGCGACAGCGGCAGCGGTATCGCGGCCCAGGATCTGATCAACGCCAGCCGGCCTTTCGTGCGGCTCGATCCGGCGCGCGGCGGTAACGGCCATAGCGGTCTCGGGCTCGCCATTGTCGAGCGGCTGGTAAGGCGTGCGGGCGGGGAGTGGGAGATCGGCAACCACGGTGGCCGTGGTTTGCGAGTCCTGATGAGCTTTCCGTTTGAAGTGTTGCCGCAGGTCGCGGCAGCGTCGGAAAGCGCCTGGTAAGTCGTGCAGTGCGCGGTGTCGGCCTCCCGGCCCGCGCCGTGCCCTCGGGATCCGAACGCAAGGTTCAGAGGTGCGGCCGGAAACCGGCGCGCTAGTCCGAGAACAACGTATTCAGCGCATTCGCCGCGTCGCTATCCACCGTATTCCACGTCACCGTTTCGGCTTCGAAAATATAGTGCGTGGTGTATTTGCCGAGACGCGCCAGGATCTCTTCCTGAATCAGTTCCGGCGCCACCTCCAGTTTCAGATACCACGCGGTGGACGACAGGCGCGTCTGGAACGCGCCGTATTCAGCCAGCAGATGGTCGAACGCGTCAGCATCCTGATCGCGACACACGATCACCAAATTTCCCTTCATGCGAATCTCCCGTTAAAGCGGTAGCGGCAACCTCGATATCAGGGTCGATCATACCTGCTTCGTTAGGGGATGCCGGAGGGCGGGTCTTGCCTTGCATCAGCTTGCGTGTTGATTGAGACGCCGGTGTTTCGCGTCTGCCGAGCGCATCACCACACGTTGGCCACCGTGCGGGTGGGCGGTGCGGTGTCGTCGGGCGGCAAGGCTTCGGTGCGGTCGCGGCCGCCCGATTTCGCCGCGTAGAGCGCCATGTCGGCGCGGCTCATGATTCGCTCGGGCAGATCGTCGGGCGAGAGTTCGGTGATGCCGATGCTCACGCTCAAGCCCACCGAAGCGGGCAGCTTCGGCGAAGGGACCGCTTTCAGACGCAGCCGCAAGCGTTCGACGACTTCGTGGCCGCCGGCCAGATCCGTGGCCGGCAGCAGCAGGCCGAACTCTTCGCCGCCGAGCCGGCCGATCGCGTCGGCGCCGCGCAGCTCGGCGCGGCAGGTGTCGACGAAATGTTCGAGCGCGCGATCGCCGGCGGCGTGGCCGAAGCGGTCGTTGATCTGCTTGAAGTGGTCGAGGTCGGCGATCGCCATGCACAGCGGTTCGTGGCCGGCATGCGCGCGTTCGATCTCATGGCGCAGCAGGTCGAGAAAGTAGCGCCGCGACAGCGCGCCGGTCAGCGCGTCGTGGCGCGCCTCGGCCGACAGCAGCGTGTTGGCGGATTGCAGTTGTTCAGCGAGATCGCGCGTGGCGCGATGGTGGCGCCGCTCGCGCACATACGACACCGTGATCACCCACGCCAGCGCGACTGTACCGGCCAGCGTCAGAAACACCAGCAAATGATCGCGCTTGTGATTGCGCAGCAGTTCCGGCCAGGCCACGAGCGGATCGACCAGATGCGCTGACAGCCCCGAGTTCAGGCCGCCGCGCGTCTGATAGAGCGACGGCATAGGCCGGTCGGACATGCCGAACAGTTGCCCGGCCACGGCTGACGGCACCCACGGCGCCTGTTCGCGCACTTGCGAATCCACGCTGATATGGATGTCGGGAATCGCGTCGCGCAGGTAGATGACCTTGCGCTCGGCGGCCGTCATTTGCGTGACGCGTGAGTTCGGCAGCGCGCGGCCTTCGAGCTCGCTGTTGTGCGCCATGATGATGACGCCGTTGTCGTCGGCGACGAAGGTCCCGGCGTGCGCGACCCAGTGGCGCAGCCGGGCGATCCCGACCTTGGCGACGACCACGCCGACCAGCAGACCGTCCGCGTATGCCGGCGCGGCGATGAAGATGCCGGGCTCGCCGCTCGCGCGGCCGACGCCATAGGCTTCGGAGAACGCGCCGAGCAGCGCGTTCGTCAGGTAGCCGCGCACGCGCATGTCGGTGCCGACGAAGGAGCGCTCGGCCGCGAGCGGATTGTTGATGGAGTTGCTCGAGGCGACGCAGACGCCGTTGGCGTTGACGAGCCAGATCTGGTCGAGCCCGGAGAAGCCTTGCGCGTCGTGCAGGAAGTTGCTCACGGCGCTCATCTGCTTGTCTTTCAGCAACGCGGCGCGCAGGACGGGTTCCGTCGCTTCGCCGTTCACGGCATAATTCTGGGATTGCACCAGAGCGCGCTGGACCACGTCCATTTCGGCCATGGTTGCGGGGATGGCGCGAGACATCGCAAGGTCGCTGGCGATCACTTCCGCCATGTTGTCCACGATCGACGCGGACATTTGCCGCTGCGCACGCAGGGCTGCGTCCAGCTCTTGCTGTACCATCCGGTCCGCAACCATGCCGGCCACGAACCAGCAAACCAGGACGATCAGCATGAAGCTGACCGGCCCGGTTGCCTGGCGCAAGGTTGTCCTGTTCATCGACTCTCTGATCCGTCTGGCTGTGACATGCAACTGGCTCTTTCGTGGCAGCGCGCTTGCGCTGTTTCGCCCCTGTGGAAGCGGTCGGCAATACGCCGTCGCTGTGGCCCGGGATAAACCGATAACAGGCGTCGTCTCCTGATTTTAACCGTCATGGGGCCAGACGCCACCGTTATTGCGGGAATGCGAAGTGCGACTGCCGCGTCCATCAGGTTATTAACGGCAGCCCGGCCGGATTCTTGATGGTTGTTCGGATTTTTCGGGTGGGCTTCTGAGCTATCGCGGCAGCCGCCACGAGGGTCGAAGATGTGGTCGGCGCGCCACGATAAATAGTCTGAGTCGCGAACAGTGCTCGCTGGCGCGAGGGCGGCAATCTGAGGTTTTCCGCTATTTATTGCTATTTGCCGCGAAAGGTTGTGCCTGAAACATAGGATGGTGTAGTGTCGTGCCGTCCAAAACAAGGAAAGCTCGCCAGCCCTTACGGGCGGCGCCTGCGGCGACAGGAGTCTGGCTTGACGGTTGCGGTCCTGGGCGGGTTCGTCCACGGACACATTCGTCACCGGTTCACGTGTCTCCAACGCTAACGATTTACCGCGCACACGCGTTTTGCCATGCCTGATTTCCGCTTTCCGGACCGATCTTCAGACCGCCGCGCCGAAGCCGCGGCCTCCTTGCTGTTCTTGAGCGCATGGTTCGACGGGGAGGGCATCTGATGGACTTCAGCTTCAACCTGAAGCGCACCGCCAATGCTTCGGCATGGCGGGTGCTGCCCAACCGCTGGGACTTCGTCGCCTTCCCGCTGATCATCTGTGTGATCGCCATGGCGGCGATCGGCTTTCACGAGACCTTGGCGCCCATGTCGACGCTCAAGACTCAAGTCATCTCGCTCGACCCGGCGAACCTGCCTGAATATGCAATGCGCACCACGCTGCGCATGCTCGCGGCCATGGTCGCCTCGCTGACCTTCACACTCGTGTACGGCACGCTGGCGGCCAAGAGCCGCCGCGCCGGGCTCGTGCTGGTGCCGATTCTCGACATCCTGCAGTCGGTGCCGGTGCTGGGCTACATTTCGTTTACGGTCACCTTCTTTTTAGCACTGTTCCCGGGGCGCGTACTCGGTGCTGAGCTCGCGGCGATCTTCGCGATCTTCACGAGCCAGGCGTGGAACATGACATTCAGCTTCTATCAGTCGCTGCGAACCGTGCCGCGCGATCTGGACGAAGTCTCGCGCGGTTTTCACCTGACTTCATGGCAGCGCTTCTGGAAGCTGGAAGTGCCGTTCTCGATGCCGGGCCTCATCTGGAACATGATGATGTCGATGTCGGGCGGCTGGTTCTTCGTGGTCGCCTCCGAGGCAATCACGGTCGGCAACAGAACGATCACGCTGCCGGGGATCGGCGCCTATCTCGCGCAGGCGATCTCGGACAAGAACCTGCACGCGATCGGCTGGGTGATCCTCGCGATGACGGTCGTGATTCTCGCCTACGACCAGTTCCTGTTCCGTCCGCTTGTCGCGTGGGCCGACAAGTTCCGCATGGAAACCACCAGTTCGGGCGACGCGCCGGAATCGTGGCTGCTCGATCTGATCCGCCGCACCCGCCTGATCCACCGGCTGCTGGTGCCGCTCGGCTGGATGTTCGCCAAGGCCGCGCGCGTGCCGTTACGGCTGCCGGCGTTCCAGGGGCCGCGCTTCCAGATTCCGCAGAAGCAGAAGAGTTCGCGCGTCGGCGATATCGTGTGGGCGACGCTGGTGCTGCTGACGACCGTCTATGTGGTGTATCGCGTCGTGATCTATGTGCGCACCGGTGTGTCGCTGGATGAAGTCTGGCACGTGTTCGTGCTCGGGCTGATCACGCTGCTGCGGGTGGTCGTGCTGATCGCGATCGCCTCTGTGATCTGGGTGCCGGTGGGTGTGCTGATCGGCTTGCGCCCGGCGCTCGCCGAAAAGATCCAGCCGCTCGCGCAGTTTCTCGCCGCGTTCCCGGCCAATCTGCTGTTCCCGGTGTTCGTGATCGCGATCGTGCGCTTCCATCTGAACCCGGACATCTGGCTGTCGCCGCTGATCGTGCTCGGCACCCAGTGGTATATCCTGTTCAACGTGATCGCCGGCGCGACGTCGTATCCGAACGACTATCGCGAGGCGGCCAAGAACTTCCACATCCGCGGCTGGCAATGGTGGCGTCAGGCGATTTTGCCGGGCATTTTCCCGTACTACGTCACGGGCGCGATCACCGCGTCGGGCGGCGCGTGGAATGCGAGCATCGTCGCGGAATTCGTGCAATGGGGCGACACGAAAGTGGCCGCGCACGGTTTGGGCGCTTACATTGCGCAGTCCACCGCCGCGGGCGACTATCCGAAGATCATCGTGGGCATTGCCGTGATGTCCCTGTTCGTGACCCTGTTCAACCGCCTGCTGTGGCGTCCGATGTACGCCTACGCCGAAGCCAAGCTCCGGCTCGATTGAGTAATAAAGGCAAAACGCGATGCAAAATCCTAAAGCTGCTATGACCGCCGCGCCGATCCAGACCCCGCCGAAGCCGCCGCGCCTCGGCGAAGAGATCCTGCTCGTCAAGGACGTGTGCCGCGGGTTCAACAAGTCGCAGGGCGAACTGCTCGTCCTCGACGACGCGAATCTGTCGCTGCGCGAAGGCGAGATCGTCGGACTGCTTGGACGTTCGGGCTCGGGCAAGTCGACGCTGTTGCGCATCATCGCCGGTCTGATCGAGCCGACCGACGGTGAAGTCACCTACATGGGCAAGCCGCTCGACGGTCCCGCCAAGGGCGTCGCGATGGTGTTTCAGACCTTCGCGCTGTTTCCGTGGCTGACCGTGCTGCAAAACGTGGAAGCGGGTCTCGAAGCGCAAGGCGTCGGCGCGAGCGAGCGGCGCACGCGCGCGCTGGCGGCGATCGACCTGATCGGTCTGGACGGTTTCGAAAACGCCTATCCGCGCGAGTTGTCGGGCGGCATGCGCCAGCGCGTCGGCTTTGCGCGCGCGCTGGTGGTCGATCCCACGCTGCTGCTCATGGACGAGCCGTTCTCCGCGCTCGACGTGCTGACCGCCGAAACGCTGCGTACCGATCTGCTCGATCTGTGGACGCAAGGCCGCATGCCGATCAAGGCCGTGCTGATCGTCACGCACAACATCGAGGAAGCGGTGTTCATGTGCGACCGCATTCTGGTGTTGTCGTCGAATCCGGGCCGTGTGATCGCCGAAATCAAGGTGCCGTTCAAGCATCCGCGTAATCGTCTGGACCCGGCTTTCCGCCGGCTGGTGGACGATATCTACGCGAAGATGACCGCGCGTCAGACCGACGAAAAGACCAAGAAGGGTCTCGAGCTGCATAGCTGGCTGCCGCACGTGTCGACCAACCTGATGGCCGGTCTGATCGAAACGCTGGCCGCGGCGCCGTACCACGGCCGCGCCGATATGCCGGAAATCGCCCGTTCGCTGCATCTGGAGGTGGACGATCTGTTCCCGGTCGCCGAAGTGCTGCAGCACCTCGGTTTCGCCGACATACGCGAAGGCGACATTTTCCTGACGCCGCCGGCGCGCGTGTTCTCCGAGTTCGGCACCCAGGAACGCAAGATGATGTTCGCCGAGCATCTGTTGCGGCACGTGCCACTCGCCGCGCGAATCAAGAAGGTGCTCAACGAACGGCCGGGGCATCGCGCGCCGCGCGTGCGCTTCGAGCAGGAGCTGGAGGATTTTCTGTCGGACAGCGCCGCGGAAGAAACGCTCGACGCGGTCATCAACTGGGGCCGTTATGGCGAGATCTTCTCGTACAACGACCAGACCGAAATCTTCAGTTTGGAAGACGTGGAGTCTTAAGCGCCTTCGAGTTGCGCGTTTAAGTCGTTCAAGACGCGCGAAGCCAGCAAAAACGGCAGGGGAGACCCTGCCGTTTTTTCATTTCCGCGCCTTTATTGCAGACTGCCCCAGCGCGCGACGGCCGGCTCCGCGGACGCCCACTTCCAGCCTTTGTCCTGCTGACACGCACTCGCCGTGTACCAGTCCTCATGCGCGTTCGGGCCATCGCCGTCCTGCACCGAGAACACGAATTCCTTGCAGAGCGCGAGGGCCGAACCGAACGCGCGCGTCACGCGCACCTGGCCGTGGCCGTTCTCGATCGGCAGCGTGTGCTTGACCGACCAGGGGCGAGTCTCGCCGACCGGCATGGCGCCCGCCAACGCGGCGATCATGTTCTGCTGATCGGTGTGCATGGTGCGCATGTAGCGGCCGACGGCTTCGTCGGTAGCCGCCTGCACGGCAATGCCGATGCCGATGCCGACTGCCGGATTGGAAGTGACCAGCCCGGACGCGACGGCCGCCGCCGCGCCGCTCGCCGCGCCCACCGACGAGCAGCCGCTTGTCAGTACACTTGCGCCGACGCAAAGCGCGCCGGCCAGCACGAGCCGCAACCGGTTGCCGGACCAGGCAGCGAGGCGAGGCCGGCGCACCGTGAGGCCAGCCGTATACGAACGCGCCGTCATTGCAACGCGCCCCAACGTTCGGTGGCGGGTTCGGCCGACGCCCACTTCCAGTTGTCGCCGTCACGGCAGATCGACGCCACGTAAAACGCGCTGCTCGCCGGCACGTTCTTGGTCGCCGTCTGATCGACGGAGAAGACGATTTCCTTGCAGTCGAGCGCGCCCGCGCTGATCGTGCGGCTGACGGTGACGCGGCCGTGCTCGTCGTCTTCGATCGGCATCGAATGGGTCACGCTCCACGGCGCGATTGCGCCGACGTCCAGCGGACCGGCAATTTTGGCGATACCGTCCTGCGTATTCTTGTGGACCACGCGCTCCGAGTACTGCACCCCGGCACGCGCCGCGGCCACCGCGCCGAGACCGATACCGGTCGCGACAGCCGCGTTGTTGGTGACCTTCGCCGCGAGCGCGGCGCCTGCGATACCGGCGCCGGCAGTGGCGCCTTCCGAATAGAGCGAGCTACAGCCGCTCAACGCCGACGAGATCGCCACAGCGAGAGCAACGAGTGCCGTTGCATTGGGACGTCGACGCCCGGCTGTTCGTTTTGCCCATTCAGCCCACACCATACTTTTTTGCATTTCCCTGTCTCTGCTCCTGCAAGTGCCTTTCGTTCGCGCTCGATATCAACTGTGCGAACGAGTAACACGCGTTCCCCACCTAGCAATGCGTGTGCCGCATTTTGCAGGATGCTATTTGTAATTGGCAGAGGGAAAATGCAAGCAATTGCAAAAGATGGTGCGAGACAAATCGGTTTCTGTTGGGCAGTGGCCGATTTTGATTGGTGGTGCGAAGGGATTTGGTTGGTCGTTCAAGTCGCGCAGCACAGGCTTTTTGCAACTGGTGGTCAGACGCCGAAGCACGCATGTGCCCGGACATTCAGGCGCCGTCGCAAGCACTCACGCGGCGTCGCCACCTGAGTGCCGCGTCGTGACGTTATTGCTCGGGCTCGTCTTCCGCCCCTTCGTCGCCGTATGCGCTCAAGCGGTTGTACAAGGTCTTGAGACTCACGCCGAGAGCTTTGGCCGCGCGTCGTTTGTCGCCGCCGCAATATTTGAGCGTGCCGAGAATGATCTGCTTTTGCGCGTCGGCGAGCGGCGTGCCGATCCATACGCTCATCGCGTCGCCCTGCGTCATGGGTTTTTTCACGCGCGACGCGAGATGCGGATGCGGCAACTCCACGATCTTCTCCGCGAGAATGAACGCGCGATACACCGCGTTCTTCAACTCGCGCACGTTGCCCGGCCACGACCAGGTGCGCAGTGTTTCGATCGACCGTTTGCTGAAGCTTTTGCCCGTACCTTCCTGCTGATTCAGCAGCGCGAGGAAGTGCTGCGCAAGCAGTTCGCGATCGCTCTCGCGCTCGCGCAGCGGCGGCGCGCGCAGCGGGAAAACCGCGAGCCGGTACATGAGGTCTTCACGCAGTCCGTTTTCCTTGACTGCGATGGCGGGGTCGCGATTGGTCGCGGCGATCACGCGCACGTTGCCGCTGATCAGGTCATTGCCGCCGACCCGGTAGAAGGTGCCGGTTTCCAGCGCGCGCAGCAGCTTCACCTGGCGCACCGGCGCCATTTCGGTGATTTCGTCGAGGAACAGGGTGCCGCCGTTCGCATGTTCGAAGTAGCCGATGCGGCCCTGGACCGCGCCGGTGAAACTGCCCTTCTCATGGCCGAACAGTTCGGCTTCGATGAGTTCGTCGGGAATCGCGCCGCAATTCACGGCGACGAACGGTGCGTCTTTGCGGCTGCTTTGATCGTGAATCGTGCGGGCAATCAGTTCCTTGCCGGTGCCGGATTCGCCGATGATCAGCGCGGTCGCGTCGGTGCCGGCGACGCGTTCGATCTGCTGGTACAGATCCAGCATCACCGGCGACGAGCCATACAGCAGCCCGTACGATTTCAGTCCCACGATGCCGTCGGCGACGCGCTGCTTCGCCAGTGCCGAAGCATTGCCGCCAGCGGAGACGGTGGGCGAGGCCAGGTCGATTGACGCCATAAACGGGGGTCCTGTGCAAATGAGTTCGTTGTTACGGCGCGCAGGCCTGGGAATGAGATAAACCAGCGATGCCGCTATCTCTCAAAGATTGATTTAACCACTTTGACACCGTTTTCGGCAAACGATGTGAGGGCCTAAAAAATACATTTATGCACGGCCGGTCGAAACTGACTGGCTTGGTGTTTGCTTGGCCCGCGCGAGGCAAACTTACCGGGCACGGCGTTTGCGACTTCCACCCGACACGCGTGTGCTTTTTTGGCGCGATGGCCTTGCATATCGGCATGTTGCGCGACGGTGGCGATCGCCATTCGCCAATTTGCAGCGATATGCGCACTCGCCGGAACGCACACGCGAACGCCGAACTCAGACCAGGAGTGAATGATGACTGACACCACGCAACAGATTGCACTCGGCGGCCAGAAGATTGTCGAGGATCTGCGAGTGCTGCTGAAGGACTCGGAAGAAATGCTGCGGCTCGCCGCCAACGTGCCGGGGGAGGGCGTCGGCGCACTGCGCGATAAACTTGGCACGCATGTCGAAACCCTGCAATCGGCACTCGGCGATGCGCAGCAGAACGCGCAGCGGCGTTACCGCGCGGCCACCGTCAATACCGAACGCTACGTGCGGCACAACCCGTGGCGCTCGATCGGGATTGCCGCGGGCGTCGGCTTTCTGCTCGGCGTGCTGACTGCGCGCTGAGGCGCATTCGAGCACCAATCCGCTTCATGATGACAAGGAGTTCACGATGGCACGACCCAAAATCGGCATCTTCGGCGCACTGATGGCACTCGGCGGTTTTCTGGCTGTGCGCTACGTACAGCAGCGCAACCGCGCGGCACAAGTCCCTGTGGCGCGCGAATTGAGCCGTTGGGAAAACGAGGGCGGCACGGTCGCGGCGCCGGCTGCGCCGATGGCCAATCAGGCGACTACGGCGGGCGACGCGAGCCCGAGCGCGCATGGCGCCAACGGCTCCGCTTATCCGAATGGCAATGGCGGCGCATGGCCGTTCCCGCGCAGTTGAGCGGGCTCGCCTGCACGGCATCGCCGACGCACCGCGCTGACGGGGCGGCGCCCCGTACAGCTTGCTAATTTGTCTCGATAAAGCCTTATAATAGGCAAATAAACAACAATGACGCTTTGGGCGGGTGGGTTTGCCCTTGTATTGTTGCAAGATTGAATCAAGTCGTCGGCTGGTGCGTTGCCTTAAAGTTGGTGGGTGCTCACATTAGGGCCCGCGCCAACGGCGCAGCGCCAGGTCGATGGCACGCTTTTCAGCATGCGCGTTTGCATGTTTTCCCATCCCCACGCTTGCAGGCTTTCGAGACGCGATGCCACATGTACTGATTGTCGATGACGATGCTGGTACCCGCGAGGCGCTTTCCGCCATCATCGGGGAAGACGGCCTGACCACCGCCACCGCGGGCGATTTGCGCGAAGCGCGCATTCAACTGGTCCGGCAGATGCCGGACGTCGTCTTTACGGACCTGAAGCTGCCCGACGGTAGCGGGGTCGATCTGTTCGAAGATCTGGATCCACGCTCCGGCGTGGAAGTGATCGTGATTACCGGCCACGCCACGGTGGAGTCGGCCGTCAACGCGCTGAAGATGGGCGCCACCGACTATCTGGTGAAGCCGATCAACATGCAGCGCGTGAAGGCGATCCTCTCGCGCCTGCCGCGCGCCGGCGACCTGAAGGCGGAGATCGGCACGTTGCGCGGCGAGTTGCGCCGCATGGGCCGCTTCGGCCTGATGCTCGGCAATTCGCCGGCCATGCAGGAGGTCTACGACCAGATCGGCCGTGTCGCGCCGACGGCGGCCTCGGTCATGCTGGTGGGCGAGTCGGGCACCGGCAAGGAAGTCGCCGCGCAGACGCTGCATCAACTGAGCTTGCGTCGCAAGCACGCGTTTCTCGCGGTGAACTGCGGCGCGATCTCGCCGAACCTGATCGAATCGGAAATGTTCGGCCACGAGCGCGGCTCGTTTACCGGCGCCGATCGTCAGCACAAGGGCTATTTCGAGCGAGCGAACGGCGGCACGCTGTTCCTCGACGAAATCACCGAGATGCCGATCGAGTTGCAGGTGAAGCTGTTGCGCGTGCTGGAAACCGGCATGTTCATGCGGGTCGGCACGACCAAGGAAATCGAAACCGATGTGCGCCTGATTGCGGCGACCAACCGCGATCCCGAGCAGGCCGTGCTGGAAGGCAAGCTGCGGCTCGACTTGTACCATCGGTTGAACGTGTTTCCTATCAGCCTGCCTCCATTGCGCGACCGGGGCAAGGATGTGGAGCTGCTGGCTCAGGCGTTCCTCGACGAACTCAACGAACGCCACAGCACGAAGAAGCATTTCCCAGCGGCCGTGAAGGACATGCTCATGTCCTATCCGTGGCCGGGCAATGTGCGCGAACTGAAGAACTATGTGCAGCGCGCGCACATCATGTCGGGTTCGGATTCGGACAGCACGGCGACGGTGCCGCTACAGATCACGCTGTCGAAGCCCGCGGCCGGCACGGCGATCACGATTCCGTTCGGCACGTCGCTCGCCGAAGCGGACCGTCAGTTGATCGTGGCTACGCTCGAGCAGTGCGGCGGCGTGAAGACGCGGGCCGCCGAGATTCTCGGCATCAGCCTGAAGACGCTGTACAACCGTCTGGTCGAGTACGGCAACGACGCGCGTGACGACGGCGACGCCGCCGACGAATCACGCGCGCTGGGCGGCGCGGACGCTTAACGCCACCCGCGCGCTGACACGACCGGTGCCAGCCCAGCCGGGGGCGCATCCGTAACGGCACAGGCCTTGCTGCGATCTGGTGGAACGCAAACGAGGATAAATAACATGCCGGACTACGCTGCCGCTCCCGCGCTTCCCCTGCCGATGCACGCTCACCGTCCCGAGCCGATCGAGCCGCCATCACCGCCTCCGGTTGCGCCGCCGAGCCCCGGCGAGCCCGACACCGTTCCCGTTCCAAGCCCCGATCCGAGTCCGCAACCGATCGAACCCATCGAGCCGGTCGCTCCGCCGATCGGCGATCCGCCGCCGCAGCCCACGCAAACGCCACAAGCCAGTCAACGTCAGACGTTACGGCCGCTACGCATGCAACTCTGACTCGTTCTGTGCGTTACACCACAGTCCGGCGCACGGAATTTATGTACTTGTTACAAAGCCGGCGCATCTTTTACCGGCAAATTACCGTCGTGACCCCTAGACTGTATGAATGCCGCAAACTTGGCGGCGGGCTTCCCTTGGAGGCGTGGATCATGAGACATCCAGCACTGCGACGTTCAGCGCGCCACTCGAAGCGCGATTCCCGGCCGGGCGGCAGCAAAGACAGCCCGCCGGCGTCGCCCGATCCGGCAGGGCAGAACCGTGTCGCGCCCGATGCGCCGCCTGACGGCGAGCACAACCAGGGCGGCGTGCGTCCGGAAGGGCTGGAATACCAGCGCGACCTCGGCTCGGAGCAGGACGCCTGAGCCGATTTGACGGCCGGTAAGAGGCCTTCCGGTTTTGTCATACAAAGCAGAAAAAAATTCTTCGCGGCGTGATAGGGCCGCGCGTTTCTGCTCGTCTGTCACATTTGCATACATTTTTATTTCCAGCATCTCAAAAAACGGCACGCGACTTGCGTGCACCTTTTCGGCACATATCCGTATGCAACGAAACAACTGAACTAGGTGGAGCACCAATGAGCAGACTGATCGTGGTATCGAATCGTGTCGCGCCGACTCAGGAAGGCCGTCCTGCAGCGGGTGGCCTCGCTATCGGCGTGCTGGACGCGCTGAAGGAAAGCGGCGGGGTCTGGTTCGGCTGGAGCGGCGAAACGGTGAGTGAGCCGAGCGCTCCGGTGATCGAGAAACAAGGCAATGTGACGTACGCGACGGTGGGTCTCACCAAGCGCGACTATGACCAGTACTACCGCGGTTTTTCCAATGCGACGCTGTGGCCGACGTTCCACTATCGCAATGACCTGTCGCGCTACGACCGGCAGGAATACGCGGGCTATCAGCGCGTCAACGCGACGCTCGCGAAGCAGCTCAAGGAGTTGCTCAAGCCCGACGACATTATCTGGGTCCACGACTATCACCTGCTGCCGTTCGCGCGCTGCCTGCGCGAACTCGGCGTGAAGAATCCGATCGGCTTCTTTCTGCATATTCCGTTTCCGGTCCCGGAAGTGCTGCGCACGATTCCGCCGCACGAAGAACTGGTCAAGGCCATGTGCAGCTATGACGTGATCGGCTTTCAGACCGACGCGGATCGCCAGTCGTTCGTCGACTTTATCGAGCGCGGCCAGCACGGCACCTCGAGCGAGGACGGCATGGTGCACGCGTACAACCGTTTCCTGAAAGTGGGCGCGTATCCGATCGGGATCTATCCGGACGCGATCGCCAAAGCCGCCGAGCAGTTTACCGACCGCAAGCCGGTGCGCAGCCTGCGCGACGGCATGCGCGGACGCAAGCTGATCATGAGCGTCGACCGCCTCGATTATTCGAAGGGTCTGGTGGAGCGCTTCCAGGCGTTCGAGCGGCTGCTGCTCAACGCACCGGGGTGGCACGGCCGCGTATCGCTGGTGCAGATCGCGCCGCCGACGCGCGCGGACGTGACTACCTACCAGAGGATTCGTCAGACGCTCGAGGGCGAAGCGGGCCGCATCAACGGCCGGTTCGCGCAGCTCGACTGGACGCCGATCCAATACCTGAACCGCAAGTACGAGCGCAATCTGCTGATGGCGCTGTTCCGTCAATCGCAGGTCGGCTACGTGACGCCGCTGCGCGACGGCATGAATCTCGTCGCGAAGGAATACGTGGCGTCGCAGGATCCCGCCGATCCGGGCGTACTGGTGCTATCGCAATTCGCCGGCGCCGCCGAACAACTGCCGGGCGCGCTGGTCGTCAACCCGTTCGATCTGTCGCAGATGGCCGAAGCGCTGGAACGCGCGCTCTCGATGCCGCTCGCGGAGCGCCAGGCGCGACACGCGGACATGATGGCGCCGATGCGCGAGAACAATCTGTCGGTCTGGCGCGATACCTTCCTTGCCGATCTGCGCAACGTCGCGACGGCATCTTCGGTGACGGCCAAAGCGGTAAAGCTCGCTGACGTGACCGCGTCGTCGTAGCCGGATCAACGGTCGCGCGGCTTGCAGTGCGGCCGCGTGTGCTGGTCACGTCTTCCGAATAGCGTTTGCGGATTTGGGAGAGAAGGGCGCGAATCGCGACATGCGAGGCGCGCCCTTTTTGCATTGGCGTGACCGGATACTTCAGTCGAGCGTTCAGGCCGGTTGCGCGTTGACCCGTTGCATGACGCGCGTCGTGCTGATCACCGCGGCGACTGCCGAGAAGCACGCGGCCACATAGAGCGCGATGATCGGCCCGTGTTGTGCCGCAATGCCGAAGATCAGCGCAACCAGCGCCGCGCCGAGCGTCTGGCCGGTCAGACGCGCGGTGCCCAGCATGCCGCTCGCGCCGCCGCTGCGCTCGCGCGGCGCCGCGGACAGTATGGTGCGATTGTTCGGCGACTGGAAGATGCCGAAGCCGGCGCCGCACAAGGCCATGCGCCACGCGATCTGCATGGCGTTCGGATGCGCGCCGAGCGTGGCGAGCAGCAACAGCCCGGCCGTCATCGCAACAAGTCCGACGCCACCCAGCCATCCCGACGACACCTTGTCCGACAGCAGGCCCGCAATCGGCGCCGCGATGATGATCACGGCGGGCCATGGCGTCATGAGCAGCCCGGTTTCGACCTGCGACAACCCCAGCGTTTCCTGCAACATAAAGGGCAGCGACACGAAGGCGAGCATCTGCGCGCAGAACGAACAGACCGAGGTGCCGATCGAGAGCGCGAAGATGGGAATCCTGAGCAAATCGATCGGCAGCAAGGGCGCGGGCTGCGTCAACTGACGGCGCACGAAGAAATAGCCGATCACCGCCGCGCCGATCGCTTCGAGCGCGACGTAGCCGAATCCCTCGCCGTGGCCGAGTCCATCGACCGCAAAAATCAGCAGGCCGAAGACGAACGCGTTCATCACCGCGCTGAGGTAGTCGTAGGGCGATTCGTGGCCGGGGTTCATCGGCAGCGCCTTGAAGCCGCCGACGATAGCCGCGATGCCGATCGGCACGTTGATGGCGAACAGCCACGGCCACGAGGCGACGGCGAGCACGCCGGAAGCGACGGTCGGCCCGACCGCCGATGACACCGCGACCACCATTGCGTTGATCGAGATGCCACGCCCAAGCTGCGCGGGCGGATAGATCATGCGCACCAGCGCCGTGTTCACGCTCATGATGCCGGCCGCGCCGAAGCCTTGAATCACGCGAGCGAGCGCGAGAGTCGGCAGCGAAGTCGACAAGGCGCAACCGAACGACGCCACCGTGAACAGGATCAGCCCGGAGAGATAGATACGCCGGTAGCCGATGCGGTCGCCGAGCGAGGCGAGCGGCAGCAGTGAGATCGTGATTGCCAACTGATAGGCGTTGACGACCCAGATCGAGCCGGCCGCGCTCGCGTGCAGGTTGCGCGCGATAGTCGGCAGCGCCACGTTGGCAATCGCGCTGTCGAGCACCGCGAGCGTGAGGGCGAGTGCGATGACCAGCATCGCCCAATAGCGCTGCGGAATCGGCAAGCCTTGTTCGGTGTTGTCGGAGGACGAGCTGTCGAGGGCGAGTGTGTCGGCCGCTTCGGCGGATATGGCGCCGTTCTTGCGCGGTGGTTGTGCGTGCATCGATTGTTGGAGTTGTAGTGGGGTGGCTCGCCGCGTGCGCGTGCCGCGTGCCGACCTGAGAGAACAGGCAGCCGCTGCGACGATGGCCGGCGCTGCTTGCGCGCACCGGCCACCGCGTCTCCCGCGTTATTTGAGTTCGTACAAGCCGGTGTGAGTGGTCGAGTCGAGTTCGTTCAGATGCGTCATGAAGCGCGCCACCGCGTTGGTGGTGTCCGCGTTGATCGGCAGATGCGGCACGCGCAGCGCATGCAGACGGAAAATGTAGCGATGCGCCTTGTCGCCGCGCGGCGGCGCGGCGCCGCCGAAGCCGACCGTGCCGTAGTCGTTGCGCACCTGCAGCGCGCCTTGCGGCAGCAACGAGCCATCCGCCTTGCCGGCGTTGCGTGGCAGCGAGCGGGCATCACCCGGAATGTTCACCACGACCCAGTGCCAGAAGCCGCTGCCGGTGGGCGCGTCGGGATCGTGAACGGTGAGCGCGAAGCTTTGCGTGTCGGGCGGCGGCGCCTCCCATTGCAACGCGGGCGAGATGTTCTCGCCGTCCACGCCGAAGGCCTTGTCGTGGTATTCGTGGGCTTTTGGCATGAAGCCGTTGGTGGGAAATTCGTCGGACCAGAGACGGAAATCTGCCATGATGTGCCTCCCTTCTTGAGTGGTTCTGGGATGGTCGGGGCGTGCGGTTTTGCAACCGGTTTGCGGGGCAGGGCGCCGCGCGGAAGTACCCCGAGTTAGCCAGTCGAGTGTATCACCAGCGGGCTTGGAATTCGTGGCAGGCGGCGAGGCTACAGGCGGCTTTCAGCCGCGTTCCTCGAAGCTCGGCGCGTCGCTCTTCAGCCACTCGACGAGCCGCTGCAAGACACCCTCGATATCGCGATTGCCGCCGCGTAAAGCGCATTCCCATACCACCGCGACGCGCCAGCCGTTGGCGAGCAGCGCCGCGCGAACCTTGTCGTCGTTGCTGCGATTGCGGCCGATCTTGTCGCGCCAGAACTCCGGCCGCGTTTGCGGCCATTTGAAAAGATGACAGTCGTGGCCGTGCCAGAAGCAGCCATGCACCAGCACGACAGCGCGGTAGCGCGGCAAGACGATGTCCGGGCGTCCCGGCAGATCGCGCGCATCCAGACGGAAGCGAAAGCCCTGCCGGTGCAGCAGGCTGCGGATCAGGATTTCCGGTTTGGTATTGCGGCCGCGGATGCCGGACATCATCCGGCTGCGCGTCGCGCTGTCGACGATATCGACCATCTTTAGCGCTTAGCTAGTGTTTCGAAGATTTCAACACGCCGGCCACCGACACAAGCTGACCGCTCACGCGTAAAGCGAGAGCGTTTGCTTCGAACCATGGCGCGTCTCCTCGGCGAGCAGGGTTTGCACATGCGGCAGCATGATGCGCGCCACTTCGCGCATCACCGGCATCACGACGCTGTTGCCGAATTGCCGGTAGGCCTGCGTGTCGCTTACCGGGATCCGGAAGGTATCGGGAAAACCCATCAGCCGCGCGCATTCGCGTGGCGTGAGGCGGCGCGGACGCACTGCCTCGCCTTGATAGATCAGGATCTCGGAGCCGTCCTTGTGATAGCGCGCCGACAGCGTGCGCGTCACGCTGTTCGGATAGGCCATGCCGAAGCCGAAACCGTTGCCTGCCGCGCGATGTTTCTCCGCGTAGTTTTGCAGATAGGTCCAGAGGTTCGGCGTGAGCGTGTACTTGGGCTGGACGCGCCGGCCCGTGTGATCGAAGAAGCGATCCTGGTCCCACGGCAGCACCGGTTCACTGCCGTCCGTGCGATGCAGGATCGAGCCGAGGCGCGGGCCGTCTGCCGGCAGATGCAGGTCGTCCCAGGAGAACGAAGTCTTGCCGCGAAAGCCGACGATGATGATCCGTTCCCGATGCTGCGGCGTGAAATGCTGGCCGTCGACCACGCGATAGTGCACTTCGTAGCCGAGTTCGTCGCGCAGGGTTTGCAGGATCACGTCGAAGGTGCGGCCCTTGTCGTGCGAGAGCAGGTTCTTCACGTTCTCCAGCAGGAACGCGGCGGGGCGTTTCGCCGCGATGATCCGCGCGACGTCGAAAAAGAGCGTGCCCTGGGTCGTGCATTCGAAACCGTGCGGCCGGCCCAGCGCGTTCTTCTTGCTCACGCCGGCGATCGAAAACGGCTGGCACGGGAAGCCGCCGAGCAGCACGTCGTGGCTCGGCACGTCTTCAGCCGGAAACGAGACGATGTCACCGATCAGCGCGTGCTCGCCGCCGCCAGGGTAATTCTCGCGATAGGTCTTGGTCGAAAAGTCGTTCCACTCGCTCGTAAAGACGCAGTCGCCGCCATGCGCCTCGAAGCCCATGCGAATCCCGCCGATGCCGGCGAACAGATCGATGAAGCGGAACTGGGCGTCGCCGCCCGCGCTGCGTTTGGCCCGCGCGCGGTTTTGCAGCAGATCGCGCAAGGCCGGTTCCAGCATCGCCGGGCACTGCGTTTCGCCTTTTTCCCAGCGGCGCACCGTCTTGATGTCCTTGCCGACATGCGCGGCGATTTCGCGTTGAGTGAAGCGGGCGCGCGCTTGCTTGAGCAGTGCGAGCGGTGCGGCGAGGGTCACGGGTGTCCTTGCTGGGAATTTTTGCGGACATTATGACCTAAGGTCGTCCCATTTCCCTATTTTTTGCGCGGCTTGGGCAGTAAATTTCCAGGTTCGGCACACCGGGGACAGGGGAAGTCCACGGCTAAATGTGGCTGTCACAGTTGCGCGTGTACGCTTCTGGCGTGACGCGAATTCCCCGCGTTGCGACGTGTTGAGGCCGCGACGTGTTCGCGGCCTTTTTTTAACTCGTGCAAAGGGGCTGCCGCCGGCCTGGGAAGGGCCGGGGTTCAGGCTCGCAGCGCGTCAGACCGGGTGGCTGGCGTTGGCCGGATAGGGCGGTGGGAACAGGGCGGCGGTGGCAGGCGCCAATGCGTCCCAGGCCAGTTGAGGTTCGGCTTCGTACTGATCGAGCTGGAGCAGGAGGCTGTCGACCGTGCACAGTTGCGCGTGGGACAGGTTGCCGGCGTCGAGCAGCTGGTACAGACGCTTGCGCCAATACGCCGCCGGCAGGATCGGGCCGCCCAGGTCGCCGTGTAAAGACGGCCGCATCACACGCGCAATGTGCGCGATGTCCCGGTCGATCAATGCGGCTTGGGATGATCCCGAAAGCGTAATGAGTGTGCGGTCCATGGCTCCTCCTTGGCACCTTTACGGCAGGCAGAGGCGGGACTTTAGGCCTTTCTGAAAATATTTTTACGCGACGCGCGCTGGAGAAACGAAGCCGTGCGCAGGCACGGGCACACCCGTTGCTGAGTACGGATACTGGCGTAATGTCGCGCCGGCATTCCAAATAGTGGAGCCGAACATGAACAAGGACCAGGTGAAGGGTGTGACTGAGCAGGTCAAGGGCAAGGTCAACGAAGCGGTCGGCAAGGCCACGAACAACCCGGGCAAGGAACTGAAGGGCGATCTACAACAAGGCGCGGGCAAGGTGCAGAAGGCCTATGGCGACGCGAAGGAAGACGCCAAGGACAACGCCAAGCGCAACGCGCCGTAATTCCGCTTGCGACGGGTTCGACGGAAGAGGCGCTTCGGCGCCTTTTCCTTTTTGCCGACGCTTTTGCGTCGCGCAACGGCCTTTTTCAACCGATGGCGGATTTTGCCTGGGAGTAACCCGGGATTGGCGTCGGGAGCATTCCGCACGCGGTGCGCCGCCTTTAGACTTGGCGCATCCAACACGGAGACGGCGCCCATGACACCCGAAAAAATTCTTTCGATGTTCGAACGACAATACCTCGAGGGCAAAACGCCCGTCGACCTGGAACAGACCTGCGCGAGCTTCGCCAGTTGGCTGGCGGCGGCTTGGGCACTGCTCGACGGCGAGCAGAAGACGCTGTTGCTGACGGTCGGCGCGTCCTTGTGGCGAGATGGTTATAACCTGCGCGCCGGCACGGCGACCAAGGATTTGTGGTGAGTGCGGGCTAGCGTGCGCGTTTTGCGTTCGCGGGCCACTCTGGTTACACGTCGACTGTAAAACCTTGCGTGCCGATAGGAGCGTCGGGCCGCGCGCGCACGCGTTGCGCCGAGTCGGTTTATATTTGGCGATCTTGCATTGGGATCTTCGCTGCCGGTCGTCCGGCCGGCTGCCGATACCCGATTCTCTTTTCAAGTCGCCACTTTCGCACAAGGGTTACACCGCCACATGACCGAACTATCCGCTTTTCCGATCACGAAGAAATGGCCTGCCGAGCATCCGGACCGGATTCAGCTCTACTCGCTGCCCACGCCCAATGGCGTGAAGGTGTCGATCATGCTCGAAGAAACGGGTTTGCCGTACGAGCCGCATCTCGTGCGCTTCGATGCCAACGATCAGATGACGCCGGAGTTTCTGTCGCTCAATCCGAACAACAAGATTCCGGCGATCATCGATCCGCACGGGCCTGACGGCAAGCCCTTGCCGCTGTTCGAATCCGGCGCGATCCTGATTTATCTCGCGGACAAGAGCGGCCAGTTCATTCCGCAGGATGCCGTCGGCCGCTATGAAGCGATCCAGTGGGTGATGTTCCAGATGGGCGGCATCGGGCCGATGTTCGGCCAGGTGGGTTTCTTCCACAAGTTCGCCGGCAAGGAGTACGAAGACAAGCGTCCGCGCGATCGCTATATCGGCGAATCGAAACGGCTGCTCGGCGTGTTGGAACGGCAACTCGAAGGACGTGACTGGATTCTGGGCGATACGTATTCGATCGCCGATATCGCCACGTTTCCTTGGGTGCGTAATCTGATCGGCTTCTATGAAGCGGGCGATCTCGTCGGCATTCAGGACTTCCCGAACGTGACGCGCGCACTGGCTGCGTTCGTCGCGCGCCCGGCCGTGGCGAAGGGACTGGATATTCCGAAGCGTCCGTCGTAATCGATTCAGGCGGCTGGGCGGCGAGCTTCGTCGGCCGGCCGTCGTTCATCTTGGACCCGACGCGCTTTCTGCGTGGATCTTGGGTTGTCTCTCTCTCTCTTCTATTTGCGTTCGCTTGACGCTGCGTCGAGCGCATCGTCATCGTCCGCGATAGTGCTCAGCCATGTGATCGACGAACGCCCGCACCTTGGGCGCCACATAACGCGTTTGCGGATACAGCGCGTAGTAATGGCGGCTTCCGAGCGTGTAGCCTGGCAAGACTTGAACGAGACGGCCGCTTCCGATGTCTGTCTGAACCGTCTGCCACGTGAAGGCGGCAATACCCGCGCCCGCGAGCGCCGCGGAGTAGAGCGCAGTGATAGCGTCCGTTCTCAGCCGGCTGCAAGGCAAGACATGGATTGGCGCGCCTTGTTCGGACGTCAGCACCCATTCTGTCGGTTCGAGCGCGCCGGTAAAAGACAGTAACTCGTGTTCGGCGACTTGCCCGGCTGTGTGTGGGAGTCCGTGTCGAGCCAGATAGGTCGGCGATGCAACCAGCACGACGTCCGAGACGGCCAAGGTCTTCGCAACCAGCGTCGTGTCCGCCAATGGTCCGCTGATGCGCAGCGCTACGTCGAAGCCCTCTGCAACGAGGTCGACGAACTGATCGCTGCACGACAGCTCTAGTTGGATGTCGGGATAATGCTTCTGGAACGCCGGAAGCCAGTCAGCCAGTTCCAGTGTGCCGATGGCAAGCGGCGCGGTGACGCGCAGCAAGCCGGCCGCCTGTTGATGTTCGTCCGCCATGGCCTGCGCCGCTGCTTCCACGCGATCGAGAATATCGACGCTGGCCCTGTAGTAGCGCTCACCCGCGGCCGTCAGCGTAAAGCGTCGCGTGTTACGGTTGAGCAACTGAACACCGAGCGAAATCTCGAGTTGCTTCAATTGACGCGACACGCTTGAATGCGTGGTGTCGAGCCGTTCGGCCGCAGCCGAAAATCCCTGCGCTTCGACGATGAAGCGGAAGGCGCGCATTGCAAGCAACTGGTCCATGGGCGAGATTGGCGCTACGCGGCGTCACCACGAAGGTGAATCGGGCCAATGCTTAGCGCAGCGGTAAGTGAATGATTTCCGACGTGCTCATCACTTCGCGGGCTCGGTGCGAGGGGGGCGAAACGTATCGTATTGAGTGCGCGCATCGAAGCGGCTACGTACCCGGGTGTATCTGGCCGCCGCGTCGCAAGAGATGCGGATAGCCGCTTTGAGGTCAAGGCGGCAGCGTGAACAAGCAATCTCGTGAAAAACTCTCCGGCACCCAAGCGCTGCTGACACGGCCACGCCGCTTCTTTGTATGATATTCGGCAGATGCCCTTCACCAATTGTCGGAGACCCCATGAAACCGATCAAACTGCGTGTGCCGCGCGAGGAAGCCGCCGACCTGCCGGACGATCTCACCGCATGGGCGAGCCTCTCTGGCGTTGATCCGGGACTGACTGTGTTGAGCGAGCCCGGGTCCACGACCGACAGTAGCTCACCGGTTCTGTACCAGGTCTACGTGAGCCAAAGCTTCTTCGAGCAGTTCCCGGAATGGCGGATGTATATCGAGCAGTAGTGGATCACGGCTCGGTAAGGGTTTTTGAAAACATCATATGAAATCCCTGGTTATATTCATCGACAGGTTTCTGTAAGATAATGGTTCACGTCAGCGCCCCGAGCGCGGTGTGTGTGTTTTGAGCCGCAGCGTTGCCTGCGGCTTTTTTTTACTCAGCCTTTCTGAACCGGGATGGTAGTTTCCCTGGTGGCTCACCTCGGGGCATGGCGGTTGCGCGATGTTGGCTGCATACGCGGACCATCGCGTCAGGAGAATGATCATGGTTTGCCAAACCTATGCTCCGTATCGCGGGTTCAGAATTTACGTTCAGGTCACGACCGGGAGGACGTTGTGTTTGCACAATGTCGGACGCCGGTACAAGGTGTCCTGGACTATCAGTTCGTCCAGTCAACCTGCACAAAAGGTTGCAAGTTTTCCAGAGCAACTGGAATTCATCTCTGAGCAGGATGCGTTCAGATACGCAGAGAAGCGAGCGCATACGTTTATCGACTGTATGCACTCGGAAGACTTCGCCATTTATTCCCTTCGTGATGTTGGAGACGGTCGCGAGGAAGCGCCTCGCGCCTGAAGCGGGATGTCTGTTTGGCAGACGTGCACGGGGCCGCGTTGCACCGGTCGTCTCGCGGCTTGCCGTGAGCGGGCGATTCGCTTTGGCAGGCGAGGGCGTCAATAAAAAGCCCCGCAGCGTTTTACGCTACCCGTTCCACAAAGGTGTTGGTAGACGCGTATTGATTGCCTAGAATCCCGCCACTGGTCTACCGTGGTGGGATTTTTTTGTGCCGGAAATATCTTCAGATAATGGTGAAGCGGTTTCGGAGGTTCCGGGAAGCGCAAATCTGGGGGCGGAGTGCGGTCTGCGAAGGCCGGATTGCCTCGAATTCCGCTCTCGGCAGAAGGGCTGCAGGTCAACTTCTGCAAAAATCCACGCTGCGCCAATTTCGGCATTCCCGCGCTTCCCGTCAATAAGCGAGGCAGGGGTGCCGGCCTGCGCGATAACTACAAAATTGATGACGGAACGACGGGTTCGCGCGGCAGCGTGGCGAGCAAACTGCTGTGCAAGCTGTGCGGGTCCAAGCCTGCTCTTAAATCCAACCTCGCCATCACCCAGGAAATTAACCGGGCTGCTCGCCTATCTCGACCCGGAAACGGAGCCGAGCTGCCCGAATGCTGGCTGCGCGGCACATCAGCTCGGCATCTTCGCTTCGCCATCCTCGTACCAGCGGTTCGGCCTGACCCGTCACGGCTCGCGGCGCTATCGGTGCAAGGGATGCCGCAAGACCTTTGCTGTCGGCGGCCCGACAACGCGCCAGAAGAAGCCCCATGAGAACCGCGAAATCTTCATGGAGCTCGTGGACAAGTCCCCATTCCGACGCATTCTTGAAAAGCGGGAAATCTCGGCGCAGACACTCTACGGGAAGATTGATTTTTCATATGGCCTGTTTTTGCAAGCAGGACGAGCGCCGCTCTCGCTTCCGCGATTTATAGCTTCGGTGCATCCGACCTGATTGGTAACGCGGTACATGGGCTGTTTGTCGACGATGGATCAAGCTCATATCCGCGGGCTGATTACCGCATTTCATCTTTCCGTCGCGGGGCTGCCTCGCTCTTGGAAACGGAGATCACGCAATCGCGTGCTCACAAAAAAATCCCGAGGGTTCCCCTCATCGAGCCCGGTGCCGCGTTACCGATCAGGTGGAAGACGTAGTTCTGCGATAGCACCTCCTGACTTCAATGACTGGGTGAGGGCGCTGCGCGAATGCTCAGGCGGGCTGCAATCGGGTTCCTATGTCCCAAATGAACCCGCACAGCTCGCGTGCGATTGCCGCACATGTCTTGTTCTGATGTAGACCGCGTGCCCGAAGCCGGCGAAACCTGTGACAGAGGCGGAGTTGCGCTTTCCACGCAATGTCGATGATTTGTTGAGGTTGCCCCTCCAGGCGAGGCTGAAGCGATTCCCCGATCCTCGCCGGCAGTCGGTAGTTCCAGGCTGCCTCGACGAGTATCCTGCGCACGTGCGTATTGCCCGTCTTGGTCAGTCTGCCCCGTTGTTTCGAGTTTCCGCTGGAATGCTCTGAGGGCACGAGACCCAGGTAACCCATGAATTCGCGTGGATGCGGGAAGCGCCGCAGATCGCCGAGTTCAGCGACAATTGTGAGCGCGGAGATGAGGTCGATGCTGCGCAGGGTCATCAGGCCTTTAACCATTGGCAGCCACCGCCAGGTTTCGGCATGAGCACGCAGCGACTGCGTGAGGCGCTCGACGAGTTCGGTGGCGAACCGCACCGCCATCCGGTATTCAGTGAAGACGATGTGCTGGGCGGAATTCTCGAATTTTATCTTGGAGAGGAAAAGTTCGTGCTTCGGCCCCCAGCGAGTGCCGGTGTAGGCATGACCGTGACGAAGCAGGAAGGATTTTAGCCTCTGCCGCACTCTACGCTGGTCGTTCACAGCATCCTCGCGGGCGCGAACCAGGTCGCGGATGGCTTCATCCTGCGGCTCGGGAATCGCAATCGGCACAAGCTGTCTATTCCTCGGCAGCATCGACAGGCTCTCAAGGCCTGAACTTCATTTCATCTGCGGCCAGCGGCGCTGTGGCGACCTCTTATCGCGCCCAGATAAGTCTCCTGCAAACCCTCTACTACGCGAGTTCGAGTACGGCCGGCACGCCGACATTCTCGATCAGTGTGAACAGCTACGAAATCTAAGGGATAAAAATGTACGTCCAGTTTTCTGATTCGACCGAAACGGCGGTCATCGCATGCTTCTCCAGTCCCCAGAACGCTCAGGCGTTCGCCAATCAGGGTGAAGTAGCGCTGAGCGATTCGCGATATTCAGCCTACTTCGCCTCGCTTCCACAATTTTCCGCTGCGTTCCTGCCGTCACCGACATCAGCATGATCGGGTGACACAGTATGGTCGGTGGTTGGCGAGTCTATCCGGCGAATCGAGATGATCCGTTTCAGCTCCAGCGCAGGGCTTTCCACCTTTCGCCACGATATGTAGGCGAGGATAAGCGTTACGGGAAGAGCGATGGCAAACATCGGGTACGTGGACACCCTGTTGCCCAACATCATGGCAACTGTTTGTTGAATAGGGAAAGCGAATAGATAGGTGCCGTAAGAAAGGTCGCCGATCCGTGAAATCGCATTCGATGCACGGGTCTCGTAGGATGCAAGCACCAGTACAACATACGGGAGCGCGAAAATGATCGCCACGCCGGAAAGCGCCGAGTTTGCAAAAATCGCCAGGAATAGAACCGCGAGCGGCATTCCCCATCTGGACGAGTTCAATGGCTGTCCATTCAGGCAGCCAAGGAATGTGGAGAAAAAGAAAATCGCGCCCAGGCGAGTCAGATGATCGTATGGCATGACCCACAACACGGTGCCGCTCGCAGAAAACAGCGGAGAAGGAACAAAAAAATGCAGCGCTGCGAATAAAAGCGCCATTCCCAGCGCTCCTCTGGCATCCAGCATTCGCAACATCCCTAGCGAAGCGACGACAAGATACATGAAAGCTTCGAGTGGGAGGCTCCATAGCGATCCGTTGACCGCATTGGGGAATGGGTTATTGACGAAAATCAGCGGCAAGGAATATCGCACATCGAGGTATGCGTTTTTGAGGTACTCCAAGACCTGCGGGTGATGGAAATACGTCGTGACGGGTAACGGCGACAGAATCGGGCCCAGAACGAAGACTGTGACGCACACTGTCACCAATAACGCCGGGAATATGCGAAGCGCCCGTTTCGCAAGAAAGTGTGCCGGGCCGTCACTGTTGCGGTAAGACGTCGCCATCAAATATCCACTCAGCGCGAAAAACACGTCAACGGCGACTTGCCCGATCGACCCGTATCTGGTGTAGCGGGCGATCGGCTCCATCGCCTGATTCCCGCTCAAAACGAAGCTATGGCTATACAAAACGCCGATCGCAGCAAGGATGCGAAGCAGATCAAAGCTGTTGCGGTAACGAGTTCGGCTGCGCATGACTGATTAGATGTAAGGGAAGTCCGAATTCTACGCCACAGTGAGTCCAGCATCCGATGCGCGCCGGTCTGCCTCCCCGGCAGGATCATAGGGCATAATGCAGAATTCACAACGGTCGCCAATGTGCCATGAGCAACGAAAATCTCCTTTTGAGTCAACTGGATGGATTCATTCGCACGACTGGTACGGCAACCTTTCGTATCGGTGATCGATCCATCACATTGGATCTGGCAAATAGGCACGAGAGAGCATACGCGGCAACTCTGCTCCTCCATGTGCGCCATCCGCAGTCTGACATCGACACGTTTCTGTTCAAGCATTTCGTCGCTCCGGGAGACTCTGTTCTGGATGCTGGCGCTAACATCGGATTCACCGCCTTGGAATTCATGGAAGTTGGCGCCAAGAAGGTGATCGCGGTTGAGCCCGTACCGGAACTGTTTAAGAGGCTCTCGACCGTTTCTGATGATCAGATCATCGCGGTTGACAGAGCTATTTCGTCTAACCGTGGATATGCTGAAATCACTGTTTCGCGTACGCATAACCAAGGTTCCAGCCTCAAGTCGGAAATTCTGGAAATGTTTCCGGCTATTTTCGGCGACTCGCCGCAGAAGGTAGTGGTTAGCCTGACCACGATTGACGATCTGGCCGAGCAGTACGGACATTTCGACGTCTGGAAACTCGATATTGAAGGCGCGGAGATCGATGCTCTGCATGGAGCCATCAAGACTCTAAGAGAGCATCCGCCAAGGGCAATTATCACTGAGCTTTTCGGTGATTTTGCCGGTCCGTTCATAAGCTGTATTGCCCAAACGCATCCGCATGCATATCGGGCGTTCATTCGGACGAGTGATTATCAGCTTGAGCTAGCCGATGCATCGACAGCGACATCGGACAAGTACTATTTTACGAGCCCGATGTACGTATTTCTTCGCGAACCTATCGTCGACTAGAACCGATACTTCACCATGAGCACGTCAGCACCAGACCAGATGGCCGGCGAGTGCATCGAGTCGTAGCGAGTGGGGAGCCAATAATGCTGGTAGGTCAACGAGAGCGGGCTGCGGCCGACCGACACGCCGACGACCTTTCCGAGCTGCCACGCGTGGGGGGTATCAGCGTGAATGGTTGATGTTGGGACGCCCGGCCCTGGCGCCCAGTTGTAGACGGTCACGTCCCAGTTCGGACGATAGGGATACAGGCCTGCCTCGGCGCCGATT